>JAISAF010000410.1 GCA_031266855.1 Spirochaetales bacterium | reverse complement strand
GTTTTTTTACAGCCTTAACTTCCATTGCGCAAAACATGCGCCTAACGCATCATGTTATAAACATTTACCCCCCCCCCCCCCCCCCCGTGCAATGTAATTTTATATAGTAAAACTGCTTCAAAGCATCAGTTTACAAACACGCTTAATAACAATATTCATGCTCATACTTTTATCCCGTATATAAGGCGTACGGCCTTTTCCGCGCGTTTATATTCTCTAAAACATCTGCGCTTTCCCCTTTACTGTACGCGCCGTTTTGTAAACGGCCCATAAAGTTTTTTTCTTCTCTTTTTATTTTTTTGCAAAAGAAATTTACGCTTCGTCTCAATAAAAAAGGAATGCCGTTGGCGTGCCGGGGCGGAGCTTTTTAAAAAGGAGTATGTTACATGAAAAAAAATTATACAATAGTTTTTCCCTCTATTGTGATATTGATAGTGTTATGCGCTTTCTGGGGATGCAGTTCCAGCGGCGACGATGATGGCCCGCCTCTGCCGGACGGCCTGGGGGATGAGACCTCGATATCGGGAGAGCAGGTATACAACAGCGATGCTACTACCCCCTACGGCCCCCTCGGTGCGGTGAAAACAGTACAGACGGATCCAGGTAATCCAAGTAGTGTAGGTACAGGTTCCACGTATAGCGCCGCTGTCGCTGTCGACAGCAGGATTGAGACGAACGGAACGCTTACCCTGAAACTGCCCGACTTTGCTTCTTCTGGGGTTTGGGCGGAAGTTGGCTCAAACCAGTTACAGGATATGGGACTTCAGGTGAATCCTTCCAATGTGCGGACTGTTCTCGTGGGCATGTACGGTATTCTCGCTGACTCATTTTCGTTACTAAAAACAAATGGAACGCATACGGCAGAGTATATATACGCGGATAGAGACGCCACCGTAAAAGGAGTACTCAACGACGTGCCGGGAGGGCGTAACGTAAATCTTATTTTAAGAAAGGGGTGGAATTGGCTAATTACCGACATGTCCTCCGGGTCTGAGGGGGAATTGACAACAGGCGCCCCCGATAGCAGTTACAAGTGGGTGATTGATTAAATGATTAGCGGCAGATAGCCATTACGCCGGGCCTGCGGGATTGTGAATGCGCCGTATTCACAATCCCGCGATCCGGCCCGGTATATCTTCAAATTTCAGTTTTTATACAATCGCTATTCCGGTTTAATTTATCTTTCAATTTATCTTTTATAGAGCCGAAAATTATCCTCACAGCATGTTGCGCATAACCCGATACAAACGCGACGGGGAGAATCAAAGCCAGCGCTCCCTGATTCTGCTGGGAAAACACCGGCAGGATTCCGGCAATCAGGCTGATCCCGGCGGCGATACATATATATGTCCACAGGATGCGCAGCCATTTTTCCGCGAAACAGTCTCCGGTTGCGGAGAATGGCTCCCGGCGGCGCGGCCTTCCTAGTGCCGCCAGAACGCCAAGCGGAACCGCCGCGAGAAGCAGCGGGTTGATAAACAGAATGTTGATGTTTTTTTGTATATAATCATTATCCATCAGGAAGTAGCCAAAAAACAGAACGCATCCGGCGGCGCCAAAAAGAAGTCCCGTAACGCTTTGGCTTATACCCCACAGGATCCGGCCCGCGCGGGGAAACTTTTTCCGCAGGGCCGTAATACGGGTAAAAAGAAAGGCGGCGAACAGCCCCAGCATAAGGCACGCGGGCCACTGCCGCAGGGGAGCCTGTAAAAAAGGATGACGGGTTTTTGTCGTATTCAGGACTTCAACGGAACGGATCAGTTTCCGTTCCTCGCCGGAAGCGTCGGTATAGCTGAAACCGCCGGCTGTGCGCGCGATCTCAGCGGGGAGAAACATTTCCTCCCATACACTGACAGGCTCGTCGAGGTTCTGCCCCATAAGAAAATCCAGAATCCAGTCGGCGAAAGGATTATGCCAGGAGAACCTGCGCGCGTGCTGTCGCAGGGAAAGCCGTCCGGGGGTCTGTTCGCTCGCGGCCTTTAATTTTCCATGCGTCCCTATATCGATAACATCGCGGATTCCGGTGGAACAGTTGTTACGGAACTCATGGTAGTCATAGTAACAGTTTTCCGGCAGAACCTTGTTTTCCGCGTAATCAAGAACAGCCTGTTTTCCCTCGGCGTCAAAATCAAGAACATATATGGTAATATCGCGGTCTTCGTTGAAATACTCGCTCAAATCCATAGCGCCCGCACGGCACCTGTAGCGTACCCGCGCATGAATAAAATCCCACAAAAAATTATCCGACGGATAGGAAAAAATACCCCAGTCAAAAACACGCGAATAATTCCACCGCGTATTTTCCACAATCAGGGCGGCGTGTCCCCACCAGATAAAAATTTTATCGCTTGGCCCAAAGACAGCCAGCTTGAAAACCAAATCATCCACATCCCGCGCCGGGGTGATCTGCCCGCTGCAAACGCCGAAAGCGCCTACAAACAGCACGAGAAAAAAAACTGTACGCCGCGTAAAAAAGCCCCGCACAGATATTGTTGTATACCATAATGATTTTATATACAAGGATCGCCGGGCAGCAATTATGCGCCCCGGAAATTGCCACAGGCAATTTCCGGGCCTGGTTCCAAACCTGCAAGCGTAACTGTTTATTGTAATCGTGGTGGCGGTGAGCCGGTTGGTGATAGAGACGTGCGCAGCGCGTAGCGCTGCACACGTAGTTGTTACCACCGGCTCACCGCCGCGTGTACAGGCGGCGGGTGTTATACGCTATACGTTTTTTTGCGGGGGAAAAAACGTATGTGCTGCGCGCCTGGTGGCAAAATCGCGAAGCGATTTTGCGCTGCCGCTGCGCGGCGCAAGGGATTGTAGCGGAAAGCCCACAGGATTTGCATTGGCAAATCCGAGGACTTGAAGCGGAAAGCCCGGTTTTTGGGCCGCCCTAGGGCGGCCCAAAAATGCGCCCCAATTTTTTTCGGCAGGGCAGATGGTTTTATACTATAATTTGTGGCAGGGAACAAAAAAACCGGGGGGAGTTTTAAGATGGTAACAAATCTGGCTGGTCTTATTGAGAGTGCGAAAAGCGGGAAGAGGGGCCGTATCGCTGTTGCGGGGGCCGCGGATTTGCCGGTTCTGGAGGCGGTGCATGCCGCTGCGGGGGCGGGAATCACCGAGCCGCTTCTTGTGGGAGACCGGCGTGGTATTGAGGAGATGGCTGAGAAGGCCGGGATGGATGTTTCCAGGGTGGAGATTATTGATGTGGCGGATCCAGCGGGGGCGGCGGCGAGGGCGGTGGCTCTGGTGCGGGAGGGTTCGGCGCAGATTCTTATGAAGGGTTTTGTTTCTACTGAGATTCTTTTGAGGGCTGTTTTGAATAAGGAACATGGTATTCCTACGGGGAAGCTCCTGAGCCATGCGGGAATTTTTGAGTCTTCCTGGTATCCGAAACTTTTTTGTGTTACTGACGCGGCTATGAATATCGCTCCGGCGCTGGAGGAGAAGGCCGCTATTCTGAATAACGCTGTGTCGCTGTTTCACAGGCTTGGCGAGGAAAATCCGAGGGTCGCGGTTGTGGCTGCTGTGGAGACGGTGAATCCCAAAATGGAGCCGACGGTTCACGCGGCTATGCTGACTCAGATGAACCGCCGCGGGCAAATCCGGGGCTGTCTTGTGGATGGCCCTTTGGCTTTGGATAATGCTGTTTCAAAGGAAGCGGCGGCGCATAAAGGTATTGTCAGCGAGGTCGCGGGGGACATGGATATTATTCTTGTTCCTGATATTGAGGCGGGAAACATTCTGTACAAGTCTTTGGTTTTTCTGGGGGGCGCACGTACCGCGGGAATTATCATTGGGGCAAAGGCCCCTATTGTGCTTACTTCGCGCTCGGATTCAGACAAATCCAAACTGTATTCTATTGCTTTGGCGGCTTGCGCGGGAACAGGAGTGGGAACATGAGTGATCTCATAAACGGTTCCGCGGGCGGCGAAGGCGAAGATAAACTGATTCTGGCGATAAATCCTGGTTCGACTTCCACGAAAATAGGTGTTTACCGCGGCCTTGTGCCTCCGCGGGGAAATGTGGAAAAGGTTTGGGACAGGTCTATCCAGCACAGTGTGGAGGAGCTCTCTCCATTTAAAAGTATCACCGATCAGTTCGATTTCAGAAAAGACGCTATTCTGAAAATCCTGCGGGAGGGCGAAGTCAGTTTTGATAAGATCGTTCTTATCATGGGGCGGGGAGGATTAACCAGGCCGGTAAAATCGGGGATTCTGAAAATAAACGACGCGATGCTTCGCGATTTACGGGCTGGCGTGTCTGGTGTGCATGCCAGTAATCTGGGGGGGCTTATTGCCCACGAGCTTGCTCTGTCGCTTCCCCAGGCAAAAGCGTATACGGTTGATCCGGTAGTGGTGGATGAACTTGAGGATAGCGCGCGGATTTCGGGGCATCCTCTGTTTCCGAAAGTTTCGATTTTTCATGCCCTGAATCAGAAGGCAACGGCCCGCATTCATGCGGAAAAAACCGGCGCCAGGTACGAGGACCTGAATCTTATTGTGGCCCATTTAGGCGGAGGGATCAGCGTTGGGGCGCACCGCACCGGACGTGTCATTGACGTGAACCAGGCTTTGAACGGGGACGGGCCTTTTTCCCCGGAGCGCAGCGGGACGCTTCCTGCCGCCGCCCTTGCGGAAGCCTGTTTCAGCGGGAAGTATTCCCTCGAAGAAATCCTGAAAATGATCACTGGCAGGGGCGGCTATGTCGCGTATCTTGGTACGAACAACGCCGCCTCGGTCGAGCAGCGGGCGATTTCCGGCGAGGCTGAGGCGAAACTGATACGGGACGCGCTGGTTTATCAGGTCGCGAAGGAAATCGGCGCTATGGCTGCTGTACTACAGGGCAGAATCGACGCGATTCTTCTAACCGGGGGAATAGCGTATAGCGAAACTTTCAGCGGCGATATCCGCGCGCGGGTGGAATTCCTCGCCCCTGTGTATATCTATCCTGGCGAAAATGAAATCTTCGCCCTGGCCTACAACGGCAACCGGATTTTGCAGGGGAAGGCGGAGGTAATGGACTATGAATGAAGCCGGTTCCATTCTACACGGCTTTGCCCGTTTTACTTCTACATCTTCCATTTCTGTATCTTCCATGTTGCGCATTTTTTGCGGATTGGGAATTTGCGCCGCAAATTCCCAATCCGCAAAAAACCGGGCTTTCCGCTCCAAGTCCTCGGATTTGCTTATGCAAATCCTGTGGGCTTTCCGCTTCAATCCCTTGCGCCCAACGGTCTTTTCGCGCTACGCGCGGCATTATCCTCTATAGTGGCGGCAGTGGCGGCACATACCGTTACCCTTGAGCAAACCCCCGTGGGGTTTGCCTTCCGATAGATGCGGCCAGGTACGACTGTACAGGCTGGTAGAAATTAAGGAGGTATTGATGAAACTGGTACACAATGAAATTCCAAAAGAATTTCTGGATGTCCTGCCGGAGGGAATAAAATACATCGCCCGGCAGGGGAAGAACTTTCTTGTCGTTGAGAAAGTGTGTTGTCCAAAAGGGCACAGCCTGATGGTGGATACTGTCAGGATTCACGGGGAACCGGCAGTCAAAATCCGTGTCAAAACCGGCAAACAGGAAGGCAGCTTTTTCATTGACGCTTTCTGGGGCAGTCATAAAAAACTGTTTGACTTCCTTCCTGAAGCGGATGCCGCGGCGGCTGTTGAGGCGTTTTGTCCTGAATGCGGGACCAGCCTTATGGTAGAGGACCAGTGCGGGGAGGAGAGCTGCGGCGAATCAAAACATATTCAGCTTATTCTTCCTGGAACGAAAAACAGAGTCCTGGTATGCGGGCGGCTGGGCTGTCCGGGGCACAGGCTGGATATACAAAAAGTCCCGGGCGGAGTAATTCAGAAAATCAGCGGCATCAATTTTTTTGGTTCGCAAATTGATGATTATTTTGGAGGGATCTAAATGGCAAATCACGTAGTAATTTCGGACGAAAGGTGCAAAGCCTGCCGCCTGTGCATAGAAACCTGTCCGACCCATTCCCTTGAACAAGGTTCGCGTTTGAACAAAAGCGGATACCAGTTTACGCGATTCGTCCAGAACGGATGTACGGCGTGCGGACTGTGCTTCTATATGTGCCCCGAGCCGGAAGCGATTACCGTCATAAAAGACGACGGAAAGAGTGGTGAATAATTATGGAAAGACAGCTTATAAAAGGAAACGAAGCGGTTGTTTTTGGCGCGCTTCTGGGAGGCGCGACTCACTTTTTCGGATATCCCATTACGCCGGCGAGCGAGGTTGCCCACATGGCGGCCAAACAGTTTCCCGCGACGGGGAATTGTTTCCTCCAGGCCGAAGATGAGGTAAACGCCATCAATATGCTTTATGGAGCGGCGGCTGCCGGTTCGCGGGTTATGACCGCTTCTTCCGGCCCTGGCATATCGCTGATGGCCGAGGGGATTTCATATATGGCCGGAGCGGAACTGCCGGCGGTTATTGTCCATGTCCAGAGGGCCGGGCCGGGGCTGGGTAACATCTGGCCGGAGCAAAGCGACTACAATGCCACGGTCAAGGGCGGCGGTCATGGTAACTACAAAAATATTGTTCTGGCGCCTTTTTCCGCCCAGGAAATGTGCGATTTCACCTACCGTTCCTTTGAGCTTGCGGAGAAGTACCGGATGCTCGTTTTTGTCCTGGCTGACGCCTACATCGGCCAGATTATGGAATCGGTAACTCTGCCCGGCGATGTAAAGCACGCGCCGCGTTATGACTGGGCGCTTTACGGCGACCGGGAAAGCAGGGGAAACCTGATATCATCCATTTTGATGAATACGGAACTGCTCTCCACACATAACTGGAAACTTGACGACAAGTACAAAAAAGTTGCTGAAGAATTAACCGAATGGGAGGAATACGAAACCGAAGACGCCGATTACCTGTTTGTGGCTTTCGGCGTATGCGCGCGTCTGTGCCTTTCCGCTTTGAGTGCCCTGCGCAAACAAAATATCAGGATAGGACTGCTGCGGCCAAAGACACTGTTCCCCTTCCCTTCCAAAAGGCTTTGCGAGCTGAGGAAAAAAATCAAGACCGCGATTGTCGTGGAACTGAATAACGGTCAGATGGCTGATGACGTGGAACTCGCCCTGCGCTGCGCGGTTCCTGTTCACCGCTATAACTGGATGGGCGGCAAGGTTCCCTCCACCCAGGATATTATCGACCGCGCCTTAAAGGACCTACGGGGGTAAACTATGGTAAAACACACAAAACCAAAAACATTTTATGAAGACTTTGTCCGCAAAGGCGGGCCGGGAGAAAAAAATACGCACTATTGTCCGGGCTGCGGTCACGGGAACGTCCATAAACTGATTGCCGAAGTTATTGACGAGCTGGGAATCCAGGATAGAGTAATTTTCTGTTCCCCTGTTGGATGCAGCGTCTTTGCCTATTATTATTTCGATACAGGCAACATCCAGTGCGCCCACGGGCGGGCGCCCGCCGTAGGAACCGGCCTGGCGCGTTCGCTGGAGAATTCCATCATAATATCCTATCAGGGGGACGGCGACCTTGCCGGTATTGGCATGGGAGCTATTATGCATGCGGCAAACCGGGGCGAACATATAGCCGTGTTCTTCGTCAACAACGCCATTTACGGAATGACTGGCGGCCAGATGGCGCCGACAACCATTGTAGGCCAGAAGACGCTTACCACTCCCCTGGGACGTTCGGCGGGCCGCGACGGTTTTCCGCTGACTATGTGCGAAATCATCAATAACCTCGCCGCGCCGGTCTTTATTGAACGGGTATCCCTGGGTAACGCGGCGCGGATTCTGAAGGCGAAAAAAGCCATCAAACAGGCCCTGGTAAATCAGGTCGAAAAGAAGGGCTTTTCCTTTGTGGAGATTCTTTCGCCCTGTCCTATTAACTGGAAAATGCAGCCGATAGAGGCGCGTAAATGGCTCATCGACAAACTTGAGCCTGTTTTTCCGGTAAAAAATTTCCGGAACGGAGACTCTCAGGTGAAATACGATCCTCCCCGGCCGGTTTCCGACGAGGAGATGAAAAAACTCTTCAATCTGGAAAAGGATATTTCCATAAAGCAAAAAGAGGAGCACATCAGCGAACAGCTTGTTAAACTGGCTGGTTTCGGCGGACAGGGCGTACTCTCCGGCGGCATACTGCTGGCAAACTGCGCCATAGCGGAAAAGCACAATACTTCCTGGCTGCCTTCCTACGGCCCGGAAATGCGCGGCGGCACGGCAAACGCCGGTGTCATCATCTCTGACGGGCAAATAGGTTCTCCCCTGGTTGATAATCCGAACTTTTTCATAGCCATGAACGGCCCGTCCCTGGACTCCTTTGAAGATCAGGTTTTGCCTGGCGGTACTATCCTTGTAAACTCCTCCCTCATCGAACGCAAAGTAAACCGAAGCGATATAAAGACTCTCTACGCGCCGCTGACGGAAATAGCGCAGCAGGCGGGCGCCGTAGCCGCCGCGACGGTTGCGGGCATTACCATGTACGCGCTGTCGACAGGAATCATTGCCGTGGACACCATCAGGCAGGTCATCCCCCTGTCGATAAAACGCAAAGCCCTGATAGACGAAAACCTGAAAGTGGTAGACGCCGCACGGGAATACTACGAAAAGAACCTGGCAAAAACCTGAAAAACAAAATCCGGCGGTACTCCGGCGGCAACCCGGTTGCCGCCGGGCTGGATACCACGGATACACGGATGCCGCCCCGCACAGCGCGTAGCGCTGTGCGGGGCGGCATTACAGGGTAGTGGCGTTTTATTTTCTATATGATGCCGGGCGCCTTTTTACATTTCAACGCGGCTACGGACGCGGAATTGCGCATAACGGATTTCCGGTACGGAAATCCAGAGGTTGCTTCGGCTCCACGCCGCCACGTGTGGCGGCGTGGAGCGCGGCGGTTGCTGTCATTCTAAAAAAAATCAGGTCGCGCGGGAGCGCGAAAAGCCCGTGGGGCGCAATGGGATTGTAGCGGAAAGCCCACAGGAAGCGCATCAGCGCTTCCGAGGACTTGAAGCGGAAAGCCCGGTTTGCGGCGTTTTACGCCGCAAATGCGCCCAAATTCCGAATTATAAATGGGTTATTAAACAGGCGTTATACCGGCTATTTTGTTATGCGATACACTTCAAAGGCGCCGCGGTCCGCATGGCCTGACATTCCGACAAAGATAAGATAGTTATCTTTCAAAAACATCCTTCTAATTAGGCCGTCAAACTTCCGGTGTTTCAACTGTACACTGTCCCTGTGGGTGATTCCGGCGGGGGACACTTCCAGAAGACACAGTTCAAAGTTTCCGTTTGCTTCACTGTACACAAGAATATCGTGGGTATTTTCCGGGAGTTCGTCGGAGCGTCCGCAGTCGATGATTCCAGGGCCGTACATATTCCACAATTCATACTTTGGCTTAAATCTGTTCGATTTTTTGATAGTATTGACATCGCGCGCGTCAACCGGCGTTATGCCCAGGTAAGAGACAAACAGCAACACCTGATCGCCGCAGACCGGCGTAACCGGCGCTTCAAAGCATATTTCGGAGTCTTGTGTAATGTGCGTGAGGAGTTCCAGCCGTGCCCCCGCGTTTTTCCGGTAGATGAGCACGCCATACTCCTGATGCGCGACGATGACCAAATCTCCGGCTGTTTTGATATGCCGGGACCTGTTAATGTCCAATTTCCCAAAACCGGAATGAATTTTATAGGGGACATGTTCGGTAAATTTCCCGTCCGTAGTCTGGGCGCCGACGGTTCCATATTCGGTAACTACCCAGACGGTTCCTTCCCGGTCAAAATCCAGGGAGCGAATATTTTCGGCAAAAAGCACGGGAGTAAGCGCGTGAATATTTCGGAGGTCGGAAACATCAAAGGGCTGCATTTTATTCCTGTAAAAAAGACAGAGCTTTTGATCATACAGCACGCTGTTTGGTACGCAGAAATCTATGGGACATGCGCCTGTCTGCCGTATATCCAGCGGGTTGCTGATATCCCACGCGCTAATCTCATCATTGCTGTGGAGAAGGAGGGTATCTCCCAAACGGTGGAGGCCGTAGATGCACACCGGCAACTGCGTCTCCGCCGAGCCGCTGGGGCAATCAATATAATTCAGTTCCATGAAATTTTATACCTCTTTATATCTCCGCTGTATAAAATACCCCGGTTCAGGAATCTAAACCTGCCCTAACCTGCTCCACGGAATTTTTTAACCGCGAAGTCAAAGAAGTTGAATAAGTTCTTGTTCTTTAGCTTTCCTTTCTTTGCTTCTTCGCCCTTACCAGTCTCCGGTTTTGTGGTAAAACTCTAAACATGGTAAAATTCTAAAAACTGTTATTTAGTACTTACGCGGGGCAGGCCCTTATTCAATCCCAAGCTTTTTCATCTGTTCGTGTTCTTCCTTGCGGGCAATATACTCATGCTTTCTCTGCACAGCCTGCGCCATGCTGTTTTTGATCGCCGTTAATTCAATCTTAATACCCTTGATATTTGCCCGCTGTTCCCGCGGAACCTCATTCTTGAAAAAAGTATCCAGACTCTGAAGGCGGCGGTAAATAAGATTCAAATCGCTTATCTGCTTCTCCAGAAAAGAAAAAAGCGTTTCCTCGCCAGCCTTTTCCATACGCTTGTACATCGGGCCGCCCTTTATGCTGATGCCATTGAGCATCCGTACCCGCTTCTGAACATCAGCAATAAAAGACTCAAAGTTGATTTTTTCACGTTTCGTCGAGGAAGATACCAAATCAAAATATTCAAGCTCGTATATACAGGTTTCCTTCTGTTTATCAGAAAGACGGATTATCCAGTTTTTGAATTTTTCCATCAAACTCATCTTCCGGTTTTGCAGAACCGTATTATTCTCCACAAGCTTTCGCAGCGTCTCTTCAAGATACCGCGCCGCCGGACACAGCGGCTTTAAAGCATCAAGAATCATTTGACTAAAAGACACCCGCTGCTGAACAACCCTTTGCCTGGTCTCCTGTATCGTAAAACGCTGGATAATTACCGCTTTTAGTTTCGCCTCATCCGGCCCATAATCCTCTTCGATAATCTCCCCAATAAGCTCAGGATAAAAAGGCTTCCCCGGCATCGCGGAAACAAAAACTTTCTTTACCTGCTTTTGAAGATCGTCCCTGCCAGCCTGACTTGCGGAACCCATATCAAGCGAAGAAAAAACTTTCGACCGAATCTCCATCTTGTAAAGTTCCCGGCTGTAGTCCGTCAAATCCTTTAAGGGCCTGATACACGCAGGAACAGTCTTCTGAATCCGTTCAAGCGAATCATTCAAAAGACCCACCGAAAGCGGATCGGCGCCCACCTTTGCGCTTGCGATAATCTCCGACAAACCCTTCGTAACCGAATCCTGCGCCATTGGCCCAAGCTGATCCCAGGCTATATACCGCAAAAGCCCCGCAATAAGACGTATGCGGGATATATCAAGAAATTCCGTACTAAACTGATAATAGTTTAAAAGAAAATCAAGCTGCACCTCGTAGGAAGAAAGACGAATACTCATCTCATCTATTTTTTCCGAATCACTAAAACTCTTCGTCTCGGGAATAATTATTTCCGACAGCCTGGTCTCACTCTTATAAGGGTCCTCGTGAATAAAACCCTTCTTCAGCAGAATACTATGCACAGTCCTGAAAGCGGAATGAATAATCCTGAAATCTTCCTTCAGTTTCGGCAGTACAGTCGCATCCAGATTTTCCCGGAAACGGGTTAATACGGTTTCCAGTTGTACAGCTACACTATTTTCTTCCATTTTTCGCTATTCCAGGATATAATGATTACAATGCAATTATTTTTCCAGGGCGCCTTTTTTGCTACGCAAAAAACCGGGCTTTCCGCTACAAGTCCTCGGCCCGCCTGCGGCGGGCCTGTGGGCTTTCCGCTTCAATGCGCCCGAAGACGGTCGCTTTCCGAGATGTATCGTATTGTAGTGGGCGCTATCGCGCCCCCGGAATCCCTGGCGCGGCCCAGGGGCTGGCAACAGGCCGTGAAAACCCGCCGGAAAATTGCTTCGCGATTTTCCATATCTGTTATGCGCAGCCGCCGCCCATTGCGCCGCGCGGACAAACAGCCCCGCGGCTGTGACGCCGCGGCCCGCAAACCCGCGGCCCAAATAAATAATCGCACACATAATGATTCTAATATCGGCATAAGAGCGCGGTTTGACAATAGAGATATTCGCAAACCCACGAGAGAACCGGAAGGTTATTGAACAAGTCTGATGTTTTTACATCGAGGCCGCGGAAGCGGGCGTAAGGGGGCTGGTTCAAAAGCTGTTAGCGTAGCGGTCGCTTGTTAGCGTGGTGGCGGCAGCCGGAACCGTGAAAGGACGGGCCGCAGACGGCCCGCGGATTTCCGCGGCCGGAAATCCGCGGGAACATCTAAAAACTATCTATTTCTGGTAATACGCACAGGAAAAAATTGCTGTTTTCACAGCAATTTTTTCCCTTAGAACTGGAAATAACATTTGAAAGTTTTTAGAGCCTGTTCAAAATCTATCCAGTGTGCCATAATCTTCACCAGAGGGGGGGGGGAAGAATGCACAGTTATCCGAGTGATATAACGCGCGAAGAGTTTGAGATTATCCGCCCGGCTTTGGAAGGCGCGAAAAAATGTACCAGGCCGCGGGAAAAAGACCTGTACGATATTTTCTGCGCCATACTGTATCTGATAAAAAGCGGCTGCCAGTGGCGGATGCTGCCCGCGGATTTTCCGAAATGGGGCAGTGTGCGGTATTATTATGACGTGTGGGCACGGGAACGCGTGCAGGGCAGTACCTTACTTGGGGAAGTCTTAAAAAAAATTGGTTATACTGGCGCGAAATGGTGATATGCGCCCGGATAAGACAACCTGCGGCATTATTGACGCGCAAAGCGTACAAAATGCTGATACGGCGGAGGAAAAAGGGTATGATGCGGGCAAAAAAGTGTCAGGAATCAAACGCCATATCGTTGTGGACACGATGGGCCTGCCTCATGCGCTGGGAATTACCACCGCAAACGTTACTGACCGGCAGGGGGCGGCGGAGATGATGAGGCAGAATCTGGAAAATCTATCGGAAGTAAGGAAGTTTATTGCTGACGGAAGCTATTCGGGAGATCCTTTCGCACAGGCGGTAAGGGATATATGCGGGGCAGAGGTGGAAGTGGTAAAGCGGAATGAACAGCATGGATTTGCGGTGCTGCCCAAACGGTGGGTGGTGGAAAGGAGTTTTGGATGGCTGGATAAGGCTCGCCGGCTGTGGAAGAACTGTGAACGCAAACTTCACAATTCCCTCCAAATGGTCATCCTGGCGTTCATCGCCGTTCTTATAAGGAGATTTTGAACAGGCTCTAAGAGCCTGTTTAATAACTTATTTATAATTCGGAATTTGGGCGCATTCCGGGGCCGCGTTAGCGGCCGCTACAATCCATACCTATCGGAAAGCGACTGTCTTCAGGCGCATTTTTGGCGCTTCGCGCCAAAAACCGGGCTTTCCGGGACTCCGCTATCGCTCCGGCCACAGCGCTCCGCGCTGTGGCTGCTGCGCATCCCTCCAATCCCTTGCGCCGCGCAGC
>JAISAF010000300.1 GCA_031266855.1 Spirochaetales bacterium | reverse complement strand
CTTCCCGGCGCGGTCTTTTTCTAAAAAAAAGCCAGCGCCTTTAGTTTTAAAGTAAGGGGTTCGGCGATCCCGGCCTACCCCTTCGTCCGGGTTTTCAGGCGAAACCCGGTTTACAGAATTTTTTAACCGCGAAGTCGAAGACTTACTGACGCGGGGCTTTAAGAGATTTTTTGTTATTCGAAACTATTTTAGCGTATAACGTCTTTGAATAACCAGTACATTAGACTTGTTCGATAACCTTCCGGTTCTCTCACAAGTCTGGCGAATTTGCCGCAAAATGGCGGCAAATTCCACTGTTCCTATATATAATATAGACCGTTTCCGAAGCTGTTCCGAAACTGAGGTTTCTGAACAGCTCTATTAAACTGTTCGGAAACCCAGCCGCTTCGAAGTAAAATTACAAATGGGTTTTGAGAAAGGCTCTTCTTTTACTTCTTCGGCTTCTCGGTAATTTTTTAACCGCGTAAGTTATATCACGCGGTCAGCGCGGACAGCGGTACAACATTGACCCCGTCTTTTCTGCGGCATGCGAATCCGTTTGCCGTGATTACCGTAAGCGCCGACGGGGCGCCCATTTTTTTCTGGTCAATTTTCGCGGCAAAGTTCAGAAGGTTCCTGGCGGCTTCGTCCTGCGCGGTAAATCCCATTTTTACTTCAAAAGCCGCCCAGCTTGTGTCAGGGTATTCTATAACCGCGTCCACTTCCATACCGCGCGAATCCCGGTAATGAAAAACCCCGCCCTCATGTACGTCGGCGTAGATTCGTAAATCCCGGATAACCAGGGATTCAAACAGAAAACCGAAATAGTTAAGGTCGGCCAGAAGTTTATCAGTGGAAAGCCCCAGTGCTCCAACCGCCAGCGAAGGATCAACGAAGTGACGTTTCGGGGTTTTCCGCAGCGTGTCGGCGCAGCGGATATGCGGACTCCATGCGGGAAGCTGTTCCACGGTCATAAGGCGTTCAAGAGTTTCCAGATATTCGGCAATTGTTTCCTCGCCTATCCGCGTGTCCGCTCCGCCAGTGTCCTTCGCAATGGATGAAAGCGCGGCTTCGGTTGAAATATTTCTGGCCAAAGACCGCAAAAGCCGTGTAACTTTCTGCGGATCCCTTTTCCTGCCAGAGGCCCGGTTGATATCCACCTCCGCGATAAGCGTTATATAATCCCGCATAAAGCGCAGGCCCGCGCGCGCCCCGGAGCCTATCAGGCCCGGCCAGCCTCCGAGGGTGATTTTTTCCGCGAGAGTTCCCAGATCAAAGTCCACTTGTTCGGATTTTGGGGCGCGGCCTTTTACCAGTTCGGCAAGGCTGACCTCGCCTGTTGACCAGGCTTTTTCATACAGCGACATGGGGCGCATTTTTATGATGGAGAAGCGGCCCGCGCCGGAATGCAGCCGCGCCCGCTCTTCCGGGTTTGCGGAACCTGTAAGGATAAACTGTCCCCGTTTTTTCCGGGCGTCTACTTCCCGCCTGACGTAGTTCCATATTTGCGGGTACTCCTGCCATTCGTCAATAAGGCGGGGGGCCGCTCCTGTCAATACCGATTTGGGATCAAGTTCCATGCGGACCCGCATATCCTCATCGATGTCAAGCCGCGCGGCGCTGCCGGCTATCCGGGCGGCGGTTTCGGTTTTTCCGCAGCCTTTCGCTCCTTGAATCAAAACCGCCCCGCAGCCGCGGAGCCGGTTTCTTAAAACCGTATCGGCAAAGCGTTTCAAATATGTACTCAAGTTTTTACCCCTATAAAAGTATATACTATCAACCGGGAAAATGTAAGTCTTTTAATACGGGAAATGTAAGTGTTTCAATCCGGAAAATATAAGTATTTTAACCAGGAAAATATAAGTATTTCAAACCGGAAAATGTAAGTGATATAACCGGGAATATGTAAGTCCGCCGTTTGTTGTACAGGGCCAAAAGTCTGAACATCCCGCTTTAGTTCCGGGTAAAACCGCGCTGTCCGTGCGTGTTTGTGGGGCATGCTATCTTAGCCCGCGGGGTGGCGGGCGGCGGGGCTTGCAGGCGCGCACACCCCTTAGCCCAGTGCGCGGGCGGTAACGCCCGCGATTTTTCCACGGCAAAATCGCGGGACTGGGTATACGCAATTTTTTGCTACGCAAAAAATTGTAACCGCGCGGCGGGCGGGTAGTCGCAAAATCGCGGATCACCCGCTGGTGCGCGCGCAATGGGATTGGAGGGATGCGAAGCAGCCACGGCGCGTAGCGCCGGGGCCGGAGCGATAGCGGAGTCCCGGAAAGCCCGGTTTTTTTGTCCGTCTTCGGACAAAAAAATGCGCCCAAATTCCGAATTACAGATGTGTGAACAGGCTTTTACTTCAAATCGCACCGCGTTTTCGCATTGACAGGCAGTCCGGCCGCGGAGTATGGTAGGTTATGAGAAGAATTTATATTCAGTGTATTTTCTTTTTTATTTTCGCCCTTGTGGATATTGGAGCGCAGTCATCGAAGGAAGAAACTGGTATTCCTGTTGTGGTGGCGGGAGTTCTTGGTGTCCTGGAATATGTGGGGGCGGCCGAGGAGGAAACAGGCGCTACGCTTGACCGCTCGCTTGAGTGGCGCTGGCTTCCTGGCGATCCGGAGGTGAAGAGCCTGAGCTTTTCGGATTTCCGCTATACATATCTGTTTGATGAGAGAACCAGCAAATACTGCCGGGTTATTTTAAGCGGGGAGCTTACCTGCGGGCCTACAGGCCGCCTGAATGGGAGGCTTTCTGTCGGCGGGGAAACGGGGATTTCCTCTTTCAGTTTTGATAATTTAAACTCCTGGGAGAGTAGCGAAACAGGCGGAATCACGGTGGACGGCGTTTCATATACCCAGGCGGAGCTTACTCAAATCATTGACAGTGCGGACTATGATTTCAATTTCAGTCCTCCGTATGTCATGACATGGGAGGGTGAATGCATTCTTACCGGCCTTCTGATTTTTGTAAATAGTATGGCCCTTTCATGGGAAGACGGGGAGAGTGTTCTGGAGTCGCTTTTCGAGGATGTGCTGCCTCCACAGGGGACCCGGGCGGACAGCGAAGACAGGACAATCCGCGCCCGCGTGGAAAATGGCGGATTAGAGTTTTCCTACAACGATTTTCTTGTTTCCTCGGATGGCGGATACGCGTCAGGGGGCGACGGATACGTTCCTTTTACTGTGGGGGGGAATGTTTTTATAAGTGTGCGGCATCCGGCGGGAGAGGTCGAGGACTTTGAGTCCGTAACGTTTAACGGGAGCCTCGCTATCAAAGGGCTTCCTACCATTTCCCGCGTGGAGTTAAACAGATTCACCATAGAAAACACCGAGATGGATTCCATGACAGGAAGCGGCAGCGCGCGTATCGACGGAAAGGAATATCCCGCGGCGGAAATTCTTAATTCCCTAGTGCGCTATTTCAACTAACAGAGCTTTAGGAGGTATTATGCCACTGGACCTCAGCTACAAGGGGAAGCAAATCGCCGCTTTTACTTTTGAAGTGGATCGTTCAAAAATCCGTGAACTTTGCGCGGCTATAGGCGATGCCAATCCCGTTTTTACCGATCCCCAGGCCGCGAAAAAGGAAGGATACGCCGACACTCCCGCTCCGCTTACTTTTGCTTCGCTCATCACTTTCTGCGGTTATCCGGGCATCTGGCAGAGTATGTGTGAAATGGGTATCGACATCAAGCGGCTCCTGCACGCGAAAGAGGAGTACGAATATTTCGCGCCCATATATCCGGGCGATAAACTGAATGCTGTGATATGCGTGGACGCCCTGCGCGGCGGCGCGATGGAAATGGCGTCATTCAAAACCACGTATACGCGTGGCGGCCAGCCGGTGCTTATTGCCCGCATGACAATCATCGTGCCGCCAGCCACGAAGTGAGGGATAGCCGTGGCTATAGTTTTTGATTCAATAAGCGAGGGGGACGCTCTTCCTTCCCTTACAAAACCCGAAATTACCCAGCTCCAGCTTATCAAATACGCCGGAGCTTCCGGCGACTTTAATCCCATTCACACGATTCCCGATAAGGCGCGGGAAGCCGGCCTTGAGGGAACAATAGTGCACGGCATGCTCATCATGGGCATTCTGGGTCAAATGGTTTCCGGCTGGGCGGGCGTTGTGAACGTTGTAAAGTTCGGCGTCAGCTTCAAGGCAATTACGCGGCCCGGCGATATCCTCAGCGCGAAGGGCACGGTAAAACGCAAGTACGAGGAGAATGGCAGGAAATTTCTGGACTGCGCCCTGTACGTTGAGGACGCGAACGGCGAGATCAAAATCGAGGGAAAGGCTACGGTTTTGGCGGTTTAACTTTCGACCCGTACCCTGAGGTTTCCAATCATTCCCCGCTCGGCGCTGCCGGATCCGAAGTACCGGGACTGTACCTGAGCCTCGCCGCTTTGCCCGCCAAGCTGAACCGGGGCGCTGTAGAGGACGCGGTTTTCAGAGCGCAAAGTCGCCTCCACATATACGCGGTATTCCCCCGCCGGGACAGCCTGTCCCGCGCTGTCCTTCCCGTCCCAGCGGTAGCGTAACGTGCCCGAACCGGGAGTCGCCGAAGTAAATACATCGATTTCATTTTTCCCCAGTCCGCCGATATTTGCCTTTTGCACCCACAGGGGCAAAGACTGTTCGCGTATCTTCCAGCCCCCCGCCGCGGTAAAGGCGGTAGCGTAGAGCGTCTTTACATGATTGCCCCGCGCGTCCTCAATCCATATCGCGAACTGATTACTCGCGAATCCTCCCTGCCGCGTATAGGTAAAGGAAACTTCCACTGTTCCCCTCGGCTGCGCCGCCGTCCCGGCAAGCCCCACCACACAGGTAAAAACAAAACCGCTTAAAATCTTTTTCATGCCGCGATTGTAGTACAGAAATTGCCGGCAGGGAAGCTCCAGGCGCCTGTTCAAAAACTTATTTATAATTCGGAATCTGGGCGCATTTTTGGCGCTTCGCGCCAAAAACCGGGCTTTCCGCTACAAGTCCTCGGAAAGCGCCGATGCGCTTTCCTGTGGGCTTTCCGCTTCAATCCCTTGTGCGCGCCCAGCGTAGCCCGCGATTTTGCGAAGAAAAAACGCGGCCGTTACCGCACCGCCCGGCGCTCCGCGCCGGGCGGGCCGAACCAGGCCCCGG
>JAISAF010000214.1 GCA_031266855.1 Spirochaetales bacterium | reverse complement strand
TCCGGGACTCCGCTATCGCTACGGCCCCGGCGCTTCGCGCCGTGGCTGCTTCGCATCCCTCCAATCCCTTGCGCATGGCAGCTCAGAAATAGGCCGCTAAATTGCCACAGGCAATTTAGCGGGCAGGTAATTGCCATTGGCAATTACCTGCAATAACCAGACGGTCGCAATTTTGTTCAGACAAAATTGCGGGGTTTGCCACCGTGCACAGCGCGTAGCGCTGTGCACGTATTTATCACCAACCGGCTGCCGGGCGGCAGCGCAAAATCGCTTCGCGATTTTGCCACCAGGGGCTGGTCGTTGAGAGACTACTTCTTCGGCTTTGCGGTAATTTTTTTACGATATTCCATGAATTATGGGTCAGTTTTCGTGTCAAAGGGAAAAGTATATGGGCGATGACGGGTTTGAACCGCCGACATCCTGCTTGTAAGGCAGGCGCTCTCCCAGCTGAGCTAATCGCCCGGTATGGATTTCCGCGAAGCGGCCTAAAGTATTTTGGGCCTTCCCGCTATTCCTTGATGGTTATATAATAGATTCGTAATAAGATCAAGAGGGTTTATGGCTGTTTGTTACGATAAACACACAGAATCGTACACAGGCTGATTCTCAAGCTGCCGCCCGCGCGGCGGGTTTGATCGCCCCGCAACCTTATTGGCCCCGCGAATTTGCCTTAGCAAATTCGCGGGGCCAGCCGCTGGTGCGCCGCGCCAGGGATTGCAGCGGAAAGCCCACAGGATTTGCATTGGCTGGTCGCGATTTTTCTTTAGCAAAATCGCAGCTCGCCCATGCATCCTGGGCAAATCCGAGGACTTGGAGCGGAAAGCCCGGTTTCCGGGGGCTGCCGCGGGCAGACCCCGGAAAGGCGCCAAAAAACCTGTGGTACAAATTCCTGTCCGCCGGGCGCATTGACTAATAAGTATTTCGTGATATAATAGTTTTTTCGGCTTATGGAAAATGTCTCGGTACAAAATACAGATTTGAATACTCTTCTGGCTTCGGCCTATGAGCTTGTGGGGGAGCAGAATTTCGATGCGGCAATCGGAAAGATTCAGTCCGCGCTGGGGACGTATTTTGAGGATCAGGAGCTTGCCGCGTTTCTGAGGTGTTCAAAGTACTGGCAGGACAGGTTTGAGACTCTTGGAAAGTATCCCAGCGATTACGAGAAGGCCGGGTATCTCCTGTCGCAGTGGAAGGGTTTTCCTGTTTTTGCTTCCCGGGGCGGGGATGTGCCGGAACGCTGTATGAGGGCTTTTAAGGGGCTTGTTTTCCGCACGGCTCTTGTGATGTATGAATCGCTTATTGATTCTTCTGTGACGGGTTTCAAGGACGCCGATCTTCTGATGCGTATCGGAAGGTGTTACAAGGCTTTGGGCGAGTATGACAAGGCTTTGCAGCATCTTGACGCGGCGAATCAGATTAAAAAGGAAAACGCGGAAATCATCGCGGAGCTGGCTGACTGCTATGCGCTGGTAGGCGAGGCGCAGATTTCCAAGGCGTTTTTCCGCGAGGCGTTTTTTATTAATCCGGCGGCGGTTGATCTTGAAAGTATTGAGTCCGCCATGATCTGCCGCCTCGCGGACAAACTGCGGGACATGGGAATGGAGGGCGCGGAACTTTCGGAATGGATGCCTGTGTATGGGGTGCTGTTCAATGTTCTGAATATCAAGCGGGAACTGCGGCCGCTTGAATACGGAAAACTGAGGCAGTCAATTTATACGATGGAGATGGAAATGCGGGAAAATGCGCAAAAAAAGGCGGCTTCGCCGCTGGCGCGGCTTGTCAACCGTTATTTCTGGCTGATTGACCATTACCGCATGACGAAAGAGAGCCGGGAAAAAATTGACGAGGTTATGCTGAAAATCAGGGAACTCAGTCCGGCTCTGTACGAAGAATATACAAAATAGGCGGGAGAAAAAAATGTCTGAAAATACGGAAAATACGGAAAATATCGAAAAGGTTGCCAGGAGTGTTCATGAACTGCTGAACGAGGAGAAGTGGACACGGGCAACCTTGAACAGTTATACGATTCATAACTTTCAGGAACTTGACAAAACTCTTGAAGAGATAATCCGCGATTCCGCTCAGGACGCGGTAAAGGAAATTTGCGTAGAACATCTGCACCACATGAAGAACAGCATTATTGCCCTGTACCTTTCGGGGATTATTTCCCTAAGCCAGCAGCTTGTGGATGATTCGCACCTTGTTACCCTTATCAGTATTTTTACAGATAACCATAAATGGGGCATTGTCGAGTTCCTGTGTCAGCGGATTCTTGAATTCGGGGAAAACAAATTCGCCCTGCGTACCCTTGCCGATACCTACAACAACGAAAACGAAAACGGCAAAATGTATGAAATATGGGAACGCCTGATCCGCGTTGACTACGAAGAAGCGGAAATCGTTAAGAATCTTGCTGAACGTAAAGATCAGCAGGGACACCGCGAGGAGGCCGTTGATTACTACAAGAAGGCCCTGCACCGCTTTATCGGTAAAAAGCTCTTTACCAACATCAGGGATATTTGGCATAAACTGATTGATTACTGTCCTTACGAGACGGAATTTTTCTATCACGCGGAAAAGAAAATCGCGAAAATCATCAGCGAGGACAGGGCGGTACAGCTTCTGGAAGACCTTTTCCCCTGCTACAAAAAGGGAAAACAGTGGGATACAGCCATCGCGATCTTAAAACGTATTCTGGAGTACGATGCGAAAAGTCCCTGGGGCCGCAAGGAAATTACAGAATGCTACCGGCAGAAATACGCCGCGCACAGCCAGCTTGAGGAGTATATCAGAATTTCAAACCTGACGCAGTCCTGGAGGAATATCCACGAAGCCATCGCGGATTTTGAGAAGCATATCGCCTTTGACGCCGGGAATTTTGTTTTTCACCGTGAATGGGGCGTCGGTCAGATAAAAAACATCAAGGACGATATTATCGAGATTGATTTCGTGAAAAAGCGGCATCATAAAATGTCCCTGAAAATGGCGGTAAGCGCTTTGCAGATACTTGGGAAACAGCATATCTGGGTTCTCAAAAGCGGCATGAGCAAGGAAAAACTGCATCATAGAATCAAGAACGATATTCCCTGGGCTCTGAAGACCGTTATCAGAAGCCTTGGGAACGCCGCCGATATGAAAAAAATCAAGACGGAACTGGTTCCTGCTATTTTGTCCGCGGGAGAATGGATGGCCTGGAGTACGAACGCGCGGCGTGTCCTGAAAGAAGACAATAATTTCGGAAACCTGTCCGATAAGGCCGATTATTTCGAGGTACGCTCCCAGCCGGTTTCCCTTGAGGAAAAAACCTTAAACCGTTTCAAGGCGGAAAAAAACTTTTTTAACCGGGTGGAAATCATCGAAGATTACGCTTTTAACATGAAGAACATCGAAGAGAACGCGGAATCCTTCGGAGAAATGCTGGAGTATTTTACCGGCTTCATCCGTTCCTTTACGACGGTAAATGAGCAGGTTCTTTCAAGCTTTCTCCTTGTCGCGAAAATCATAGCGAAATACCCCTACCTTAATCCGGGAATCGCGATAAACTTTAAGACAATTCTGGACCAGGTTGAAAACATCGAGGAGATTTTCCAGAAGGTCGAGAACGCGAATCTGAAAAAGGAACTTCTGCTTCAAATCAGAAAAAACTCTCCTCAATGGCAGAAACTCTTTATTACGCTTTTTCCCCATATCCTTTCGCGCCAGGTGCTTGACGAGCTTATCTCGGCCAGCGGCGAGGAAGCCCTGCGTGATTTTTTCCTGCATATCATAAACGGATACCGGGAAAACCGCGTTACCTTTATCTGGCTGGTGAAAAACTTTTTTTCCAGCCACTGGTACGAACTGCTGAATGTGAAGTACGAAAAAATTCTTATATCCTCGATTCACCTTCTGGATATTTCCTTCCGCGAAATTGAAAACAGGAAAGATGTCAGTGAAAACCGCAAGCTGAATAAACAAATTCATTCCTATCTTTTTGAGGACGAAAAACGCGTGGAGAAGTTTATCGCTACGGAGGACGAGGAGCCGGTAAGCAGGGTATATACCCTTATCTGGGATATCCAGTCGGTCGATGACGCCATCAAGCTGGAACTCAGGGCGCGCATTCACGAGCGGTTCCCCTCCTTCAAGTTTATCGGACAGGCGGAAATCGAAGTTGTGGCAAGCCGCGGCTTTTACGTCAGCGCTTCCAGTTACGAACAGAAACAGAAAACCTTGCAACAGATTATCGAAGTGGATATTCCCGCCAACTCAAAGGAAATCGGCGCGGCCATCGAGTTGGGGGATCTGCGGGAAAACGCCGAGTACAAGGCGGCAAAGGAACGGCAGGAACTTCTGAACACCCAGGTCGGAAAACTTACCGAAGAACTGGAAAAAGCCCAAATTATTTACGCGAAGGACGTGGATATTTCGAAGATTTGCTTTGGAACCAGCGTTACGCTTTTTAACAAGGATAACAGCGCCGAGGAGCGCTACACAATTCTTGGCCCCTGGGAATCCGATCCTGCCAACCTGATTATCTCCTATTTGTCACCGCTGGGCAACGAGCTTCTGAATCACGCAAAAGACGAGGAGCTGTCCTTCGAAATCAATGAGCACTCCTACAACTACCGGGTCGGGAATATCAGCGTCGCGGAGTATCAGTAGGCGCAAAGGAATCATCTTCGGGCGCATTCCGTGGGCGCATTTTTTGCGGCTAACGCCGCAAAAAACCGGGCTATCCGTTCCAATTCCTCGGAAAGCGCCGATGCGCTTTCCTGCGGGATTTCCACTCCTATCCCTTGCGCGCGCACCAGCGGGCGGCAGCTAAATGCCCAAGGCAATTATAAGCCGCGTAACCAAACCCACCCCCCAGCAGGGGAGTCTCCGAACAGCTCTATTGCAATTAATTACTAAATTCTATTGGTAAATCAGAATAGCCCTCCCTTAAATATAATGTTTTAACAGGTTCATTTCTTTGGGCGTAAAGATCGCTCCCCTCATAATATGCGACAATTCGTAAAATTCTCAATTTTTCATCGTATTCGGAAACGGTGAAATGATGATTTCTTTCCGCATCCTCCATTGATAATCTCGCGACTCCCCTTTTGCCGCTGTATAGTTTTGTAACATATTTCGGAATGGCGCCGTCATATACAACGATTTCTTCCAGGCCGGTTATATCCTCACCGATAAAATACGGGCGGTATAAGCGGCGCGGCTGGCCGTCATAGTAATACTTCTTGCGAAGTATCCTGCCCCCATCATAAACCGCGTAAATACCATCAAGCTTTCCGTCCTCATGATAGTCAAACGAATATTCATTACAATTAATTGACTGGAAATCAGATGAAAACCACGCAGTCGATTTCATCAATATAAGCCGGTGCGTGTTTTCATCAAACAAACATTCAACGAATACACGGGTTTGCCGTTTATCAAAGCGTTCACTTAAAATAGTTATTTTAAATGCGCCGTCATAAAATACCGCGTTTTCTGTTTTAACCTGATTCGCATATTCAGGCTTTTCATCATAACCAGTAAACGCGATTTCAATATTTTCATTACTCCTGTTTTGCGGTTGAATATCAGTATTGTAGTATTCATTATAATAAAGGTATCTTCTGCCATAACTATTATGATTGAGTCTTGAAGTTTCAAAAATCCCATGCCCAAAATCAACATAGTCATTTTGTCCAAGTACGCGGTATTTATCATAATACGGATAATTTCTTTCGGGCGATCCCTGCTCTCCGGCGGGAAAACTGTAATATAACGGGAAAAGTAACAATAAAAGTATAAAATATGGGATTTTCATCTTTGCCTCCGGCAAATTCCGCTATTTTTATATCGAAACCGTTCTATAAGCTGTGGGGTTATGAACAGCTCTATTATATATGTTTCTTATTTATAATTTCCAGTATTTCTTCTCTTGTATACCCGGTATTTTTTTTATTCCGGCACGCGGGTTTACTACCCCGCCCCTTAGGCTAACCTGGATGCGCAAGGGGACTGGTCGCAAAATTGCGAAGCGATTTTGAGCTGCCGCCGCGCAAGGGATTCCGGGGGCGCGATAGCGCCCACTACAATCCATACCTATCGGAAAGCGACCGTCTTCGGGCGCATTGCAGCGGAAAGCCCACAGGATTTGCATAAGCAAATCCGAGGACTTGCAGCGGAAAGCCCGGTTTTTTTGCCCGGCCGCGGGCGAAAAAATGCGCCCAAATTGTATTACTTACAGGCTTTCCAGGGCCGAAAGCGCGTTTTTGCGAAGCTGGGGATGGCGGCCCTCGGCGGACAGGGCTTCCACTTCCGCTTTCAGACTGGATATATGATTTTTCTGAATCCCCCGGATACCGTATATCTGGATAATAAATGACGAATGTTCCAGCATACGCTTATAGAGATCATCAAAGCCGGAATACTCTTTTTGCGACACAAGCCTGCCTATAACATCAAGTATGGGGGATCTGTCGCGCGTCCATTCCGCGTCCATAATTTTCGCGGCGCTTTCTTTCATAGCCGAAGGATGTAAATCCGTCAGTTGTTCCGCGGCAAGGGACCTCAAATCACCCGGATTTTTATCACCCTCAAAAAATTCCTGGAGAAAGGCAACCGCCTCTCCCGTACCAATCTTCGCAAGGCTCGCGATAGCTGCCTGCCGTACCTTTTTGTCCGGGTCGCGCCGCACCCGGTAGATAAGGATGGACACGGCGTCCTTGTAGTCCATGTCCCCCAGCCTCTGCGCCGCAAGTTCCCTGACACGGGGAAAGGAATCCCGCAGCGCCGACAGAAGAACCGCGGCGTTTTCCTCGCCAGGGAAATACCCCAGGGACGAAATAGCATAGGAACGCAGAATATTATCCTGAGACTCCAGCGCCGTCCTGATTGCCGGCAGGGCCCGCCCGTCGCCTATTTTACCAAGCGAATCACAGGCATAACGGCGCAGATTCATATCCTCATCTTCGTCTTCAAGAAGCGCTGTCAGAAACGGAACTGTTTCCGGATCTTTGAGTTCCCCCAGAGCGAGAATGATTTCCCCCCGCAGGGACTGGCTTGTTTCCTCCTTTTCAAAGAGATCAAGGAGTTTCCCGGCGCTTTCGGCGTTTCTCCGTTTCCCCAAATACCGTACAGCCGCGTTGGTGATTTGCGCGTTGGCGGAATCCAGAAGAGGATATACTTTTTCCTGAAAATCATGATTCTTTTCGTTTGAAAGGTAACGCAGCGTGGCGATAATGACATCCCGCGACTCTTCCTGATAGTTCTCAAGATATTTTTCCGCCTTTTCCACTCCCCTGTCGCTATCCATGACAGTGAAATAACTGAAAATTTCCTGGACGGTCTTGACGCCAGCCCCTTTCTCAAGAACCTGCGCGAAATCGTCAATAAACTCGTCGTTTTTTTCATTGCGCAAAACGGTAAGAAGATCATTGAGTTCCGATTCAAGCCCGTATTTTATAATATCCCGGCGCTCCTCGCTTAAAGAACGGATTGCGTCGGCCTGGACAGCGGGAACAGGAGAGGTCTCTTCCGTGGCGGCTTTTTCACCGGATTCGGCAGACCCGGCGGAAGGCGGAGTCTGGGTATATGAAGATATTGCCGGAAAAAGGAGGAAAATAAGGGCCGCGCCCAGGTTTATACAACCACTAGGGGACTTTTTTCCGGTTTCCAGGTTTTTTTTTCGCGTCATTTACTTTACCTCCCGCCGCAGGATACTCATTAAAATATCGATCTTCATACTACGGTACATTATAAAAATTATCACGCCCGAAACCGCGGCGGCAAGTGAAAGAAAGCCCATATTCAAAAAAGTACTGCCATTTTGCCACCAGGAACCCGTATATTTCAAAAAAACGTACAGAAAAACCGCGGCTGGCAAAGAGGCGGCAAGACTCTTTCCAAGAGTAATGAAAACCGGCAGGAAACTCAAATTCCCCCCCACCGCCGGGGCCCCCTCCCCCGCCCCGGAAACGCCCGCCGCACGGGGTTTCAGTGAAGCCCGCGCCCGCAGCCACATAAGGGCAAGTCCCGCGCTAAAGGCGGCGGAGTTCGCCAGGGCAAGACCGGCCACGCGCAGCGGAGTCTCTTTTAGCACCAGCGAAAGAATAATATCAAGGATACAGGCGAAAAACGCTGTCGCGAGAGGCGTTTTGTAGTTGTCCCGCGCGTAAAAATACCGCTGAAAAAAATTAAAGGCGCCAACCGGCAGAAGGCCTATATTATAGGCAATAAGAACCCGCGCCGTTAGAAGAGTGTTTTCCGGCAGGAAATTCCCCCGCTGAAGGGCCACTGCGATAATTTCCTTCGCAAGAAAGGATATAACAATAGCCGAGGGAACAAGAAGCAGAATAAGATAGCGCAAACCGTATTCAAGAGTGGTTTTCAGCCCATCCGTATCCCCTGCTCCGGCCTGGCGGCTCATGCGCGGAAAAAGCACCGTGGTAATTGAAGCCGAAAAAACCCCAAACGGAAGCTGCCAGAAAACAAGGGCGTTACTCATGGCGGAGACGCTGCCATCTTCAAGGCCGGTAGCGAAAAAAATAGCAATCTGCTCATTTATCGTATATACCGACGAAGTCGCGACAACAGGCAGCCACAGCCGCATCACCTTCACAAAATCAGGATTCCTGAAATCCACCGCGGGTTTGAAATCATAGCCGAGGGATCGCATTTTAGGGATCTGAAATAAAACCTGGGCCAGTCCCCCTGCCAGAACACCCACAACCATAGAAAAAGGTCCAAGTATCCGGTAAAGAAGCAGCACCGAAGAAATAACAGCCACTGAAAACAGTATAGGCGTAATCGCGGGAACAAGAAAACTTGAATGCGCGTTGATAACACCCATAAAAACCGCGCTGATGCTTACCAGAAGCAGGTAATGAATCATCCAGCGGAAAAGATCGGAAGCAAGCGCGATCCTGTGCGGATCCTGAAAATCAAGAATAAAACGGATAAGCGTGGGAGAAAATATCACGCAGACAAGAAGAACCGGAACAAGTACCAGAAACTGAAAACTTAATATAAGCCGCAGTATTTTCCGCGCCCGCAACCCCGTGGCGTCCTGTACAATGGATTTCGCCAGAACAGGAATAAAAGCCGACGAAAGCGCGCCCTCCGCCATAAGTTTGCGCAGGTTGTTGGGAATGGTAAACACCGCGTTCAAAACATCCGCCGTTCCCGAAGCCCCAAAAACAGCGCCAATAAGGGCAATACGCACAAAACCAAAAAGACGCGAAACAGCCGTCGAAATCATAACAATCACTGTCGCGAAGGTACTTTTATGAACCGGCTGTTCCATACGTCTCCAAAAATTCCTTTTTAAACTGCAAAAATGTATGATTTTTTATACTACATGAGATTTTTTCTATGAAATTCTTCATGTAATACAAGTTGTGATACGTCGCCAGCATTGGCCCTAGAATTTCATTCGTCTTAAATAGATGGCGCAAATACCCTATTGAATAGCGCCCGCACACTGGACAGGAACATTCCTCATCAGGCGGCCTGTCAAGACCGCGGTTTTCCTCCCGCTTCAAAACAAGACGGCCCCGGTTCGTAAACAGGCATCCGTTACGCGCTATGCGGGTGGGAAACACACAGTCAAACATATCAATACCGTTTTCCACGGCTTCCAGAATATAGCGCGGCGTACCGATTCCCATAACATACCGGGGTTTTTCCCTGGGAAGCAGCGCCGAGGTAAACGCAAGCAGTTCGCTGAAACGCTGCGGAGATTCCCCCACTGAAAGGCCGCCTATAGCTATTCCCGGCAAATCGAGACCCAAAATTTCCTCAACGCCGCGCCGCCTGAGATCCTCAAAAAAGTTCCCCTGGATAATTCCGAAGAGTTCTCCCCTGCCCTCCTCACTAAGCCCCAGCCAGGCTTCCTTTGACCGCTCCGCCCAGGCGCCTGTTATCGCAAGAGCCTCTTCCGCTTCCCCGCGGCTGATGCCCGGCGGCGTACACACGTCCAGCGGCATCATAATATCGCTGCCGAACACGCTTTGCGCCTCCACCACACTCCGCGGCGTAAACACGCAGGATGCCCCGTCAATATGCGACCGGAACGACACCCCCTCCTGCCGTATCTTCCGCAGCGGCGCCAAAGAAAAAATCTGAAACCCGCCCGAATCCGTCAGAATATTGCCCCGCCAGCCGGAAAAACGGTGAAGGCCTCCATAGCCCCTTATTACCTCCAGCCCCGGACGCAAATATACATGATAGGTGTTACCCAGAATAAGATTAAACCCAATTTCTTCCAAATCCCGGTGACTCACCGCCTTGACCGCGGCGTTCGTCCCCACCGGCATAAAAACAGGCGTCGCTACATCCCCGTGATTTAAATGCAAAATCCCGCGCCGCGCCCGGCTTTCGCGGTCTTCCTCAAGAACAGTAAACATGTATCGCAAAACTATATCAGGAACGCCGGGACAGAGCAACTATCCCGTGCCGAAAGCCAGGATAAACGCGGAGAATTCCGGGGCGCATTTTTGGCGCTCTGCGCCAAAAACCGGGCTATCCGCTCCAAGTCCTCGGAATTGCCCATGCAATTCCTGTGGGCTTTCCGCTACTATCCAGGATGCATGGGCGAGCAGCAAAATTGCGTATGCAATTTTGCGACCAGCCCCTTGCGCCGCGCAGCGGGCGAATTTGCAGAATGCAAATTCGCGACCAGCCAGGACGCATGGGCGAGCAGCAAAATTGCATACGCAATTGCGAAGCGGAGAGGAA
>JAISAF010000190.1 GCA_031266855.1 Spirochaetales bacterium | reverse complement strand
CAAAACACATATAATAATTTTCATAAAAAATGTTATATATTGATACGCCTATATTGTCAATGCGTTTTATAATATTTTCCGGTCAATTTCAGGTGTGTATTGCGCATAACGTTCCGGCTGTTTGCGGTGTTTTAGCGGCCCGGTTCGTTTTTTACGTGGCGCAACACGGTACGGCAGCTTGAGAACCAGGCCGCGGAATTGCCAGCGGCAATTCCGCGGGTTTGCTTTTTACGCGCCTGTGTTAGCCGCTTGTTGCGCGCGCAAGGGATTGCAACGGAAAGCCCGCAGGATTTGCATAAGCAAATCCGAGGACTTGGAGCGGAAAGCCCGGTTTTTTTGTCCGCGGCGCGGACAAAAAAAGGCGCCCGTGGAACGGGCTTGAAATTTTTTGGGGAAAGATTCCTGTGCGTGAGGGGATGGGAATGAAAAACGAAGCGTCTTTTACAGAGGGAGTCCGCCTTTTCAGGAATAAACGGTATGAGGCGGCGTTGAAGGAATTTCTGGAGCTTGAGACTGGCGAGGGTGAGTATCCTGAGCTGTCCTATTACCTTGGGTTGTGTTATACGCATCTTGAGAAATACGATGAGGCGCTTTTGTATCTGGAGCAGGTTGTTGCTTCCGGGGAGGGGCTGATTCATTTGTATCAGGGGCGGATGATTCTGGGTGTTATTTATTCGATTACCAGGCGCTACCGCCTGGCGGAGTTCGAGTTTCGTAAGTTGCTGGAGGATGGGTTTGAGTCGGCGAAGGTGTATAGCGCTCTTGCGTATACGTTGTTTTTTCAGAAGAAGCCGGATGAGAGTATTGTTTTTTTGGAGAAGGCTCTTGAGCTGGAGGATGATAACGCGAATGCTTTGAATTCCTTTGGGTATATTCTTGCGGAGGGGAATACGAGGCTGGCTGCGGCGCGCAAATACTGCGAGCGCGCGGTTGAGAAGAATCCGAGGAATCCCGCGTATCTTGATTCCCTTGGCTGGGTGTATTACCGGATAGGCAATTTGAAGGATTCGAGGATGCTTTTGCGGAAGGCTTTGGAGTATGCGCCGCGGAACAGGGAGATTTTGTTTCATTTGCGGACGGTTATGGAGGCGATGGAAAAATGAGGAGTTTTTTTTCTGTGTGTCTCATTTTTTTGGGGTGTTTTTTTTCTGTTTTTGCTCAGGACGCCGGGGATGCCCAGGGGGGGGAGGACCCCCAGCCGGAGAATTTCTCTGGCGGGCCTCTTGATTTTGATCAGTTGCGGGCGGACGAGGAGTTGCGTTCCGGGGTGAGGGCTTTTCATAATGGTTTTTATAACGAGGCGATTCTTTCGTTTCAGAGGTCGCTTTCTTTTAAGCCGGCTGCTGTTTTGACGCGGTCCTGGCTGGGGCGGGCTTACTATTTGGCGGGTTTTAACGACGCGGCTTTGTCTGAGTGGAAAACGGCTTCGTCGTCGTCGGGGGGGAGCGTGCTTTTGGATAGTTTTATCGAGGTTATGGAAGCCCGGCAGGGTCTGGCGCGGGAGCTTGCGCAGAAGGGGCGGTGGGTTCTTGCTGGCGATATAGAGGGTGTAGCGGGGGAGCTTACGATTTTCCGCCGGCCCACCGCGGTGCGCGCGCGTGGCGATGGTTCTTTTTTTCTGGTGAGTTATTTAACGAATGAGGTTGCGCGGATTGATTTAAATGGTCTTGTGCGGCAGCGGATGCGGGGGGGGCTTGCGGGTTTTGATCATCCGTTTGATATTGTGGCGGCGGATGACGGGGCTGTGTATATAAGCGAGTTCCGTGGCGACCGGGTAACAAAGTGCGGGTCTTCGGGTGAGGTTCTTGCTGTTTTGGGGGGCAGGGGCCGGGGGCCGGGGCAGCTTCTGGGGCCGCAGTACCTTGCTCTTGATTCTGAGGGCAGCGTCTATGTTTCGGACTGGGGAAACCGCAGGGTTGTCAAATTCAACCGGGATGGGGAGTACGTTACAAGTTTTGGTCAGAAAGATGATTTTTATCCTGGATTAATTGCTCCGACGGGGGTTGCTTTTCATAATGGCTATGTCTATGTCGCGGATAAGCAGCGCAGGCATCTTGCTGTATTTGATCCCAGCGGTAACTATATGACGACGCTTCTTGAGGGGCGTCTTGCTTCCCCGGAAGGGATAAGTGTGCTGGAAAACGGGCAGTTCCTTATTGCCGATACGACAAAAGTTGTTTCCTATAATGTTCAGGATGGCGGGTTTGAGGTGCTTTCGGATTTTGGCGGGCAGGCGCGGCGTGTTTTATCTGTGGACAGGGACGCGAACGGGAGCATTATAGCCGCGGATTTTGATGCGGATTCGGTTCATGTATTGTCGGATATAACGGGTATTTCTTCCGGGCTGACGGTGATGATTAAGCGGGTTAGCGCTCTTCGGCATCCAGAGGTGCTGGTGGATGTGCATGTGTCTAACCGCGCGGGGGATCCTGTTGTGGGTCTGGATGTTCAGAATTTTCTTGTAAGCGAGGGCAGGTTTGGTGTTGGGCCTGCCCGGATGCCGTTCGCCTCTTACCGTTCGGCTGTCATGGATGTTGCTCTTATTGTAAGCCGTTCTCCGTCGATGGCTTCCCGCGCCGCGTTGACGGAGCGGGTTGTCCGTGATATTTTCGCGAGGCTTTCGGGTTCCGTTTCTTTTCGGGTTATTTCCGCGGGGTCTGTTCCGGCGGTGCTTTCCCGGCCGGGCGAGGGGCTTGAAGCGCTAGTACGCGCCGCCGTTGACAGGAAGGAAAACTATTCGCCGGACTGGGCTTTTGATCTTGGTGTGCGTCTGGGGGTTACGGAGCTTCTTTCGACCCGGAACAGGAAGGCTGTAATTTTTTTGACTGATGGCAATTCTGGCCAGGGAGCTTTTGAGTCGTATGGCTTACAGGAAACCCTGGATTATATGCGGAATAATTCTATTGTTTTTTATCCGGTATATACCCAGCCGCCTTCTTCTTCGGGCGGTGAGCTTGATTTTCTTGCGAATGAGACAGGCGGGAAGGTATACCGTTACTATACGGACGAGGCGCTGGATTCCCTTGCCCGGGATATTAATGGGCAGAAGGATGGAAATTACCTTTTGAGTTACCGTTCTTCGAGCCTGACGGATTTTGGCCGCGCTTATATTCCTGTTGAAGTGGAAGTGAATCTTGTTCGTAAATCGGGCAGGGACGAAGCGGGATATTACGCTCCTTTGGAATTTTAAATGATAGGGGCCGCGGTTCGTATTTTTGAGGAATACCGCAAGTGGCGGGAGCATTGGGATGATCTATGCGGGCGCTGCGGGATGTGCTGTTACGAGAGGTCCCTTTCCCGTTCCGGGGAAGTCGCGGTGGATCTTTCCAGTCCCTGCGAATTTCTTGATGAACATACACGGCTGTGCCGTGTGTACGAGGACCGTTTCCGCACGTGCCGCGACTGCCAGAAGGTGAACCTTTTCCGCGCCCTGTTTCACCGCCTTTTGCCGCCATGCTGCGCGTATGCGCGGACTTTCCGGGTGTGGAGGAGATAGGGGGGGCTAAACCTGGCCCGGGGAATTTTTTAACCGCGAAGCCGAAGAAGTAAA
>JAISAF010000392.1 GCA_031266855.1 Spirochaetales bacterium | reverse complement strand
GCTAATGGGGGAATCCTTGGGCCGCTGATTCCGCCAAGTATTTTTCTAATAACCTATGGCAATTCAGCGGAACTGGATATCAACGCCCTGTTTAAGGCCGCTGTTGTTCCGGGAGTACTCCTGGCGTTTTTACTCCTGATCTACGTATATTTTTATGCCCACAGGCATCACCTGAAGGCAAACAAACCTTTTAATATAAAGAAAACACTGAAAGCGACAAAAGACGGATTCTGGGCTTTACTTATGCCGCTGCTGCTTCTGGGCTTAATTTTCAGTGGAATAACTACGCCGACCGAAGCTGCCGCGGTAGCCTGCGTTTATACCTTTATTGTCGCGGTTTGTATTTACAGAACCATGAACGCCAGGAAGGTATTCATGGTTTTGGAAGAAAGCGCCGTCGCTTCCGCATTGATGATGTTTCTTATGGGGAATTCAAAAATTTCAGGCTGGGTACTGGCAATCGGAAAAGTCCCGACCGTCATAGCTGATGGTATTTTGAGCATTTCAAGCAGCGCCTTTGTTATCATGCTGGCGATTAATATATTTTTGTTGATTGTTGGTATGTTTATGGAAGGCAACGCGGCAATCGTTATTCTTACGCCGATATTGCTTCCTGTCGCTTTGCAGTGCGGCATTAACGGCATCCAGTTTGGCATTATTCTGTGCGTAAATCTTTGTATGGGCCTTGTGACGCCGCCTGTTGGAGGTTGTCTGCATATTGGCAATATGATCGGTGATGGCCGAATTGAATTGACGTTTATCAGAAGTATTCCGTTCCTGCTTGTGGAAACGGTTGTACTGATTTTGGTAAATGTGTGTGAACCCCTTATTAGTTTCTTCCCGAATCTTGTAAGTAAAATGTGAGGTTAGTTAATAAGAGCTGTTCGTAACCTTGCGTTTCTGAACAGCTTCGGGAATAGTTTCGATATAAAAATGATGATATGTACGGACTTTCTATTTTTGACAAGGAGGATTGTGATGAATGTAAAGTTATTAAAAAGCCCTGAAGATGATGCTGTCATAAAGCGGGTTATCAATAATATGGATAACGCCCAGCTTTTGGTTCCTGAAGTATGTACCAAAATGGTCGATCGGGTTTGTGAAGAGTCTATATATTATGGTTTCAATTCTGTTGTTGCCACTCCCAATACCGTTGAACGGACAGCGGCTTTACTCAAAGGTTCTCCTGTCCACACGCTGTTTGGATTCGGCGACGCGGGACGGGGCAGCATACAGGGAAAAGTGGAAACCCTGAGACATGTCCTGCCGCTTGGTGTTCAGGAAGTCGATATGATTATGAACATGCCCCGCTTTTTTGACGGACAGTTTGATCTTGTTCAAAACGATATTTCCGCCATTGTTAAAGTATGCGCGGATTACAGAGTCGGTGTAAAAGTTATTATTGAAAGCGGTCTCTTAACTGACGAACAGCGGAAAACGGCGGTTGAGCTTGCTATCGCTGGAGGAGCGCAGTACATTAAAACTGCCAGCGGCGGCGCCGGAAGCGGAACATGCAATATGCGGCTGATACTGTTTTTGCATGAGCTTATAGCTGGACGGGCAAAATTGAAGGCTTCAAGCGGCATTCAGAGCCTGGAAGACGCATGGGCTTTTATGGAGGCCGGGGCAGATAGAACAGCCGGCAGGGACAATATGATATCCCAATTAAAAGCCCTAGGATACAAACCCGCGTAGCAGACTGATTCCACTAAAAGAGTGGACATAATCAGAAAGGAATCTAACCACTAAGTCGCGGAAGTCAATAAGAAATAGAAGCTGTGCGTAATCTTTCGTTTACGAACAGCTTCTATAAGTAGATAGGATAGGATGGAATGTACCGTTCAGGGTAACAGTATTTACCGCCACATATACAGAATAATGTTGCGTATAGCGCAAAAAGCCCGTGAGGCGGTAGCCGGTGGTGATAAAGACGTGCACTCCGCTTCGCTGCGCGCTTGGCGGCAAACCGCGCAATTTGCCAGGGGCAAATTGCGACCGCCTGGTTATGAACACATAATTGCCAAAGGCAATTATGTGCGTTGCCTGGTTATGAGCTGCCATGCGCAGGGGATTCCGGGGGCGCGATAGCGCCCGCTACAATCCATACCTATCGGAAAGCGACCGTCTTCGGGCGCATTGTAGCGGAAAGCCCACAGGATTTGCATAAGCAAATCCGAGGACTTGGAGCGGAAAGCCCGGTTTTTTGCGGGTGAGAGAATTTGCTCCGCAAATTCCCTCACCCGCAAAAAATGCGCCATAAAAAAATAAACTCGGGAACCCGGTTTACCGCTGTTCTATTCCGCGGTTTCCCGGAAGAGCGTTTCGATTTCCTTTTTGTACATTTCCCTGATGACGTGCCGTTTGTAGTCCTGTTTGCCGGAAAGTTCGATGCCCATTTCGAAGGGTTTTGAAATAATGACGCAGCGGTAAATCATTTCGAAGCTGCGGAAGCCTGTCCTGCGGTTGACGCGGGTTTGGATTTCGCTGTTGATGAGTGTCATGATTTCCGGCAGCCTGACAAGGTTTTCCCTGTCCAGAAAGGGGATGGCGTTTTCCGTGGCGTAAGCTTCGAGTTTTTCAAAGTTCGGTACAATAAGGGCTGCCAGGTATTTCTGGTCCTGGCCCAGGACAAGGGCGTGTTCGATATAGTCCGACTCGCGGATGCGCGCTTCGATAGGAGTGGGTTCAATGTTTTCACCGCCCAGAAGAACAATCGTATCCTTTTGGCGGCCGGTGATTTTTATTTCCCCTTTCCATGTTTTTATACCGATGTCGCCGGTATTCAGGCGGCCATTCGCGTCAATGATTTTGCTGGTCTCTTCCGGCCGTTTGTAATACCCAAGCATAACCTGGTCGCCTTTCGCGTAGATGACGCCCTGCTTTCCCGGCCGCAGTTCTTCGCCTGTTTCGGGATCGCGGACAGTAACTTCCATGTCGGGGAAAGGCGGGCCGACGGTTTCGGGGACCGGGTGGCGCTGGAGCCGTACTCCGATTACTGGCGCGGTTTCGGTTAGGCCATAGCCTTCGAGTATCAGGATACCCGCGGCGGCGAAAAATTTATCCACTGTTTCGGGCATGGCGCCGCCGCCGGAGATTCCGGCTACAAAGTGCTGTCCCAGCATAGCCTTGATTTTATGAAAAACCAGAATGTTTCCCAGAATCCGCAGGGGAAGAAGAAGAAAATACGGAACAATCGAAACAAGAATATCCAGAAAACGCGATCTCCTGCGGAACTGCGGAGTGCAGCCGTACAGGAGGTTTTTCATTTTTTCGTGTGCCTGTCCCACGCCGACAAAGAACCCAAAAAGAGTTTTCTTAAGTCCGCTGCCCGAGTTGACATTACGGTAAATCCCCGCGCGTACAGCTTCCCAGATACGGGGCACCGAGGCGATCCACCGCGGCTGGATTTTCTGACAGTCGGCCAGCATGATTTTGCCAATAGGCTTTGAATAGGCAAGAGCCGAGGCCGCTCCCAGGGACGCGTACTGGATAAGCCGTTCAAAGGAGTGCCAAACAGGAAGCACACAGAGCCAGATATGACCCGGTTTCAAAGTGATACACTGGGGAACCCGGACAACCTGATGCATGAAATTTCTGTGAGACAGCATAACGCCCTTGGGTTCTCCTGTTGTACCCGATGTAAAAATAATCGTGGCAAGGTCATCCGGCTTTCCCCGATCGATTTCCCGCTCGATAAGGGAAGCGTCTTTTTCGATAAGAGGTTCTCCCTGCTGTAGAAGATCAGCGAACCTGTACACCACAATATCCCCCAGGCCCGCGGCATAGACTGTCCGGTCGAAGCTGTCATCAAAAAGTATAAGGGTTTTTAAGAGAGGCATTTTTTCGCGGTGCGGAAGGAGTTTACTCATCTGCTGCTCATTTTCGAGTATCACGGTTTTACAGTCCGCGAAGGACAGGATGTAAACAAGCTCCCCCGCGAGGGAGTCGCAGCCGCGCGGCACATCAACCGCCCCCAGACAGAGGAGGGCCAGATCGGTAATAAACCATTCCTTTCTGTTATCTGAAATAAGACCCACCTTGTCGCCGCGCTGTATTCCAAGCGCCATAAGCGCCGCCGCGAACGCCTGTACCTCCTGGTACAGGCGGGCATAGGAAGTCGGGTGGAATACGCCCTCACAATCTTTACTGTACTGAGCGGCATACCCGGAATAGTCTTTTGAGATTTGCCGCAAAAGCTGGGGAAGTGTCTGATTGTCCATTTCTCAGGTCTCCTTAACTTTCAAAAAATGCGCTACACAAAATCGCCGCGTAAATCACCGCGTTACAAAAAGAATGGAAATTTCATACCCGTCCTCATCCTGACCCCGGTTGGGATTCAGGGGATCCAGACGTTTTCTGCCTTCGACAGTAAACATATAATAATATGTCCCTTGTAGCAAGCGCAAGCTTAAGGAGTAGAGTCCGGGACGCGTTTCGCGCAGGCGGTACATATAAGGATCCCAGCCGTTAAAGCTGCCAGCCAGATAAATATCCATGCCTGGAGAAGCTTCAAAATTGAACTCCACCTGCCCGTCTTCCCGGATAACAGGACTTCTAGCCACAGACTGCACCGCGCTAACAGGAAGCTCGAAGCGGGACAGGGTCAGCCCCCCGGCATCACGTATTTTTAAGGGATTCTCCGGATCAGTAGTCCACAGGCCGTCAATCACAAGACGGTAATCAAGACTGTGCAGCTCTTCCGGTATAGGAAAAAAAAGAAAAAGAACGCCATACTCATTGCGCTCAAAAAGATGGATTTCCCGAAACTCTTCATGCGCAAAGGCTATCCCCACATAACGGACAGTCCCCTGCGGTTTGCAGGAGAAAAAAACGGTATCGTCCATGATTTCAGGAGCGGAGGCTTCGGCCGTTTCGATAATTTTAACATGCTGCCGCGTGCCCTCCAAAGCGGGCAGGCTGAAAAGACTGAAAAATAAAAATATACACATCAATCCCAGCGGTTGAACAGCACGAAGAATTTCAAAAACAATTTGGGCGCCTTTCCGGCGCTTCGCGCCGGAAACCGGGCTTTTCGGGGCTCCGCTATCGCTCCGGCCCCGGCGCTCCGCGCCGTGGCTGCTGCGCACCCCTACAATCCCTTGCGCCGCACCAGCGGCAAACATAGTGTTGATTAGACTAAACACAAAGAAATATAAATAACCGCAAAGTCGAAAAAGTTGAATCAACCACCCCGCCGCCATTTTTTTTGTCATGCGGGTTTGTTCCAGGACCTGGAAAGCCCGTGGGGCGCAAGGGATTGCAGCGGAAACCCCACAGGATTTGCATGAGCAAATCCGAGGAGTTGAAGCGGAAAGCCCGGTTTGCGGCGTTTTACGCCGCAAATGCGTCCGGCTTCTGAACCTGCGTAAAATTATAAATAGATTTCCGAACAGGCTCATGTTAAATTGTTGAATCATTCCTGGGCAGTATTTCATAATTTTTGTAAACTATATATAGTAAGTTTCGTCATGGGCCGACAATTTCTGTAGAGGTAATAAAAGGTAACAGACTCTTCATGCCATTAATCGAGGACATTCAGCCATTTATAGCGACTCTGAATTCTTTGGGACACGAGCCGGAAGTCCTTGCCAAAAAGGGCGAATCTCTGGAGCCTGTCGCGTCTTCCGTTGACAGTCTGCCCGACGAGGTACGCCAGTTAGTGGAGCAGTCCGGTTCCCCGGCACCGCGGATCGAAGAGTCCTCCGGCGGGGAAATCCCGGAAAGCGATTCCGGGCTGGCGCTTGATTTTTCCCAGGGGGAGGACGAGTCTGCCGGTTCTGAGATTTCTCCGGACTTTCCCGATATTCCCGGCCTGGGCGATGATATTGATTTTTCCAGTTTTTCCGATATGCAAACGCCCTTCGCGGAGGAGGAAGGCGGTGGAACTTCCGCCACGGAGGAGGCCGCGCGGCTTCCTGAAGACCTCCCGGAAAACGACGTGCCGCCGGAATTTGCCCTGGACGACCCGTCCCTGGAAAGTCCTCCCGCGGAAGGCCCGGAAGGGGAAAGCTCCGGTACAGATGAGTTGGAAAGTTTTCTGAAAGGATTTTCGCCCGAAGAACCCGCGGATTCCCTGGATTCCCTAGATGAAAAGCCCCTTCCCGCTGAAGCCCCGGAACAGGAAACCCCGGAAGAGACGCCCCAACAGGAAGAAGAAACCATACCTGACCAGGCCCCCAAACCCGGAACTCCCGTGGCGGAAACTCCCGAAACAGCCGAAACGGATATTTTTGAACTTCCCGAAACCAGTGACGAGTTTACCATCTCCGATATTGAGGACGAGCCTTCCGGCGGCGGCAAAAAAAGCAGCGATGAAGACCTCCTGGCGGATTTCAAAATTCCCGGCATGGATACTCCTGAGTTTGGAGAGGAAATCCCCGAAGAAACTTCCGAAGAAACCTCCGAAGAAATGCCCCCGGAAACCGGAGAAACCGGCGAGTCCTTTGAAATCCCCGACTTTCCCGAAACAGAAGAAAACGAAGCCCCGGAAGGGGAAAAAGCGGAAACCCTGAATCTTGACGATCTGGAACTGCCCACGTTCGACACTGATGTTTCCGGGGAACAAACCGAAGCGGAAGAACAAACCGGATCAGAAGAAACCGGGGAGGAAACCGGCAGCGATATTGAGGAACTTGGATCCGGTGATGAAACGGAGCCTTCCACGGAAACGGAAGACGAAAGTTTTTCCCTGCCCGGCGATACAGACTTCGATAATGGCATAGAGCTGCCAGGCGAAAAAGGAGCCGCCAGCGAAGAACTGCCAGGCGAGGAAGAAACGCCGGCCGGCGCCGGAACCGGAGCGCACGATGAGTACAGCCTTGGGGACTTCGGCACGGAGTTCGGCATACAGGAAAGTATCCCCAGCGCCACGCAGGCGACGGAAATCAACATCCCCGAAGGCGCCTCCAATGCCATCGACGCGGGCGCGAGCTTTACCCTGTCCGAAAAAGATTTCCAGCGGATGCAGCAAACCTTGCAGGCCCTGCCCCTGAACATAAAAATTGTTGTCGAGGAACTCATAGGCGACCAGAAAGCCGACGAAGCGGCCCAGATGAATCTGATCCGCATGCTCGCACGAGGCGCCTCGATCAAAAATATCGCCGCCGTCGCGGGAAAACTCGCCGGCAGAACCCTGGTCATCCCCAAAGGATACGCAAAAAGCTCCGGGACCACCTGGGAAGCAGAAAAAGGAAGTTTTTCCTATTTCCTAAAAGAAACTTTCTGGCCGGTTTTCAAAATCGCCGGAACAGGAGTGCTTGCCGCGTCCCTGCTGATATTCCTCTGCTACCGTTTTATTTACAAACCCATCCACGCCCACAGCCTCCTGGAACGCGGCCTTGAAATGGTAGAGGAAGACCGCTTCCGCGACGCAAACGCGCTATTCACCGAAGGATACCGGGAATGGGCCTTCAAGGACTACTACTTCAAATACGCCGGAAAGTTCATCGAAAAAAAACAGTACCAGCTCGCACAGGAAAAATACGAACAGCTTCTGGACGAATACAACGATTACCTGGACTCAAAAGGCGTCAGAACCGAACGCAAAAAGGACGAATACTTTACGCAAGCCGCTGTGGAGTACGCCCACTTTGAAAGCACCCTGCTGGAAAACTATGAAGGCGCCGAAAGAATCCTGAACCGCCTCTTAAGCGCGGATATGTATAATTACGCCGGCCTGCTCGAAGCAGGAGACAACTACATCCGCTGGGCGGAATACGACCCGGAACGCTTTTCCAGCAAATACGAAGAAGCCCGCGAATCCTATGCCATCGCCCTCGGCGTGTATGGCAACCAGGACGAACTCCTGTTCCGTTTTCTTGACCTGTTTATCCATACCGATAACAAACCGGAAGTCCTGCGAATCAAAAACTATTTTGAAGCAAATCCCAAAAAGACCGTAGACCCCGTGCGTTACGCCGAACTGGGCGGATACCTCCTGGACAAAAATGAAGGAATCTCCGAAGCCCGGCAAATACTCCTGCGCGCCATGGAAGTAGATAAAACTATCCCCGGCATTCACTACCACCTCGCGCGGTTCTACAACAAACGCGAAGAACCCGTCGATGAACGGCTGGCCCTGAACAACGCCATACACCTCTACAGCACAACGCAACCCCTCAGCCGCACAGGACTATGGCGGCTTATTGACTCCTACGGACGCAGCGGGGAACTATACGCCAGACAGAGATCCTTTCTGGAAGCCGAAACGCAGTTCAAGCAAGGCATTGAACGCTACGAAGACGGCATAAAGAAAACCCTAATAAAAAAAGACCCCGTTCCCGGCCGGCTCTACCAGCGTTTAGGCGACATCTACTACTACCAAAGCGGCGACCTTGAAGCCGCCTACCAGCAATTCGTAAAAGCCGAAGATTCCCTGGTAGCGGACCCCGGACTGTATTACAAAAAAGGCTTCATCGATTATACCCGCGAAGACTACGCGCAGGCCCTGCGGGAGTTCGTCCGCACCGAAGAATCTTTCCCCTCAAGCCGGAACCTTATCTTCGCCCTAGGCAACGCCAATTATATGCGCAATAATTTTTCCATCGCCGAAGGCTATTATTCCTACCTCAGCCAGAAACTCCAAACCGACAGACTCCAGGCAGGCGAACTGCTCCCCGATGATCGCGCCACAGACAGAGCGCTCATCTCCAACATGGTCAAAACATATAACAATCTAGGCGTAGTCCTCTATAAAATGGGCCAGCGTACAGGCAATACAAACAGCACCTCCCAGGCTATGGTACTGTGGACCAACTCCACGGAACTTGCCACCAATGCCGCCCGCGAACGGGAAACCTTTACCCGCCGCGATACAAAAGACCTCGCCTACCTTAACCTGCGCCAGATTTTGAACCCCCTGCCCGAATACGAACTGCAAATATACCAGCCGCTGCCACGGGACATGAATGAACCGTTCTTTTAAGAACCCGCTCAACGTCTTTATAATTTATCAGAATCCGGGCGCCTTTTTTTGGGCGCGCTTTCGCCCGCCCAAAAAAACCGGGCTTTCCGGGACTCCGCTACCGCTCCGGCCCCGGCGCTGCGCGCCGTGGCTGATTCGCATCCCTCCAATCCCTGGCGCGCGCACCAGCGGCGGGAAGCGAAATTGCCTTCGGCAATTTCGCGCAAACAGCCACACAGTGCGATTTTGCATTTGGCAAAATCGCGGGCGTTACCGCAGGGTTTCC
>JAISAF010000142.1 GCA_031266855.1 Spirochaetales bacterium | reverse complement strand
CGCACAGGCAATATACAGCAGCCGGAAAAGCAGGGAAACTTTCATGAAATGGAAACCCATAAGGCCAACTGCCAGAAGATATGTCCCAATGCAGGCTGTGAAAGCTGCCAGAATAATTTCAGGAATACTGCCAATAAGAATGAGGGGAGAGCCAAAAACAAACATATACGGAACAATAAAGCCGCATAGACCGAAGCGCACAGCCTTCCAGCCCGTTTCCATGGGAGACGCTCCCGCCAAACTGGCGCCTGCGTAAGCCGCAAGCGCGACCGGAGGCGTAATATTGCAAAGGCAGCCGTAATAAAACGCAAAAAGATGCGCGGCCATCGGCAGGACGCCCATCCTTACCATTGCCGGAGCGATAAGTATCGCGACAATGATATAACAGGCTGAAGTGGGAAGCCCCATACCCAGAATGAAGCTTGTCAGCATGGTTAATATCATCAGTACAATGAGACTTCCGCCTGAGACATCGATAAGAAGACCTGTAAGCCGCATTCCCAGGCCGCTCCGCAGAATAATACTGACGATAATGCCGGCGCATCCGCACACTACACCGACTTCCATGCCGCCCTTAGCGCCCGATATAAGAGCCGTCAGGAATTTCTTTGGCGTTATTCGTGTTTGTTTTCTAAGCATACTCAGAATAAAGATCGCGACTATTGTGTAAAAAGCCGATTTCTGGGCGGACAGCCCGGCAATACCAAGGAAATATACCAGACAGAATATGGGCACAAGCGAGTACCAGGAACTCATCATCAGTTTTTTCATACTCATTCCGACGCCCATAGCCATACCTTTGATTTGTGCTTTCGCGGCCTCGAAATCCACCATAAAAAACAGCGCAATATAATATAAAAACGCGGGAATGAACGCGGCTTTTACAACTTCCCAATATGGAACACCGAGGGTATCCGCCATGATAAAAGCCGCGGCTCCCATAACAGGCGGCATAATCTGCCCGCCAGTAGAGGCAACGGCTTCAATTGCCCCGGCGGAGGAAGCGCTGTAACCGCTTTTTTTCATAAGCGGAATCGTGAACGTGCCTGTTGTAACAACATTCGCGACAGCGCTTCCCGACAGCATACCCATCAGGCCGGAAGAAACAACGGAGGCTTTTGCCGGGCCTCCGCGCATACCTCCGAAAACTACAATCGCGATATCAGTAAACGCGTCTCCCGCGCCGGAAACAGCAAGGAATGCTCCGAACAGAATAAAGGCAAAAACAAAGTTTGCCGCGGCCATTGCGGGCATTCCGAATAATCCTTCTTCGGACATATAGAGGGCCGTAATAAAAGCATCCGAATCCATTCCGCTGTGCCGGAGCAGTCCCGGCAAATACGGCCCCAGGATGCCATACAGAACAAATATTGCTGAAAGGATAGGCAGCGCCAGTCCCACCTTCCTGCGGGTTGCCTCTACAATACAAACAACGCAAAAAATCCCGAATATATAGTCCCGTGTATGTGGCAGCCCTACAGAAATTTCGATATGATCCCGTTCAAAAAACGTATACCCAAAACCGGCAATCGTTACTGCCGCGAGAATCAAATCAATAACAAGAGCAATGCGGGGATGTTTTTCCGAAACCGGCTTTGACAGGAAAACCATCAGCGCACAGCAAAACAGAAGGACCGTCCTTTGAATAAGCGAAGGGAAAGGGCCGTAATATGCCGTATAAAGAAAATACAAGGAACAAAAAATACACAGGGGAAGCATCAGCCACCCGCGAATCCCATGCATTCTGTGTTCTTTCATGGCCGACTTGACTTGATCAAACAAAACCATTTTAGCTCCAAATTGCAAGGAAAGTTTTTTGAAGGTCTGCCTCGCGAAAAAAGTTATAGACAGACCCCGTTTATACTGTTAACGCTGTTCGGAAACCCCCGCGGCTTCAATGGAAAAATGACAGAATCCGCCGCCATTTTGCGGCGAATTCCCTAATACCCGCCGGAAGGTTCCCGGACAAGCCTATTCAAAAAAAGAAACATCAAACCCCTTTTCTTTATAATAACGAAGCGCGCCTGGATGAAAAGGAACAACCGCGTTTTTAGCGGCGGTCTGGGGATTCAGAGACTGGAAAGGAGCATAAGCGATCCCTTTTAGCTCTTCCAAATTCTCAAATACCGCCTTGGTCATTTCGTATACAACATCTTCCGGGACAGATTCTTCAAGGAAAAAGGAATTCAAAACAGCAACCACATTACAGGGTTTTTCGTAGCCTTTCAGCCAGTCCGGCGCAAGAGTAAACTTGCCCCAATATGGCATTTCAGTTACTATCTTGTCCCGAAGCGATTCAGGGTAATCAAACATCCGCATTTTAGTACTGGAAGCAAGTTCCTGATACGCGCTGTTTGGAGCACTCAAAGAACCGCTTCCGGCGTAGATCATGTCGATATTTCCGTCTTTCAAGGCGTTTGCGGACTGGTCATGACCAGCGGTATAGATATTCATTTTTGAACTATCCTGTCCCATATACTCAGTAATTGACAATAGCATGGTGTGTGTTGTAGAACCTTTTGGCTGTGTACCGACTTTAAGCCCCGGTTTCCATATATCTTCAAATTTTGTCATTTTATTGTTATCGGCGCGCGCGACCAGCAAAAAGGGCGAGGCTTCCGTGCAAAACCATGTGCGTACATTATCACTTGCGACAAAGGTTGGTTTCGAGGGGTCTCCGCCGTGAGCGCCGATATAAACGATATCGCAATTCCCAATATACGATTCCATATTCTTTTTAACAAGCCTGTTATACGATTCGGCACCGCCCGCTGTGGTTTGGGCCGTGAAATTGACACCAGGCACATATTTATTCACAATAGTAGAGACAGCCGCCGCCATGATGTAAAAAACGCCGCCTACAGTCCCTCCGCCGCAGCGGATATCAACTATCGCGTTTTGATTCGCCGAAGAAGACGCCTCCCCTCCGCCGCCCGCGAACACCGGAAAACTGACAATAAGAAAACACATTGTCAGAGCTACAGCAATTTTTGACTTCATAAATAAAACCTCCATTTTTGAAGTATTTCCTAGTAAATAAATGTGGATAAATTGTATGATGGTTCTTTGTTGTTGTCAAGGTTTTATCAGATCGGCACAGGGCGCCGGCGTTTGTTTTTTTCAGCGTTACAATTCCTCTAAAAGCCTGTTCAAAAACTCATTTGTAATTCGGAATTTGGGCGCATTTTTGGCGCAAAGCGCCAAAAACCGGGCTTTCCGGGACTTCGCTATCGCTACGGCCCCAGCGCGGAGCGCTGGGGCTGCTTCGCATCCCTCCAATCCCTTGCGCACGCACAGCGGGTATCAGGTGCCAGGTACGTTTTTACGTTTTACAGAATAGAGTTACATTTTATAATGTGCCATTCAAAAACATACCTGGCACTTTTTTGGTCTAACAATTCTAAAAAAGCCCGCGTAATTGCATTCTGGAATTACCGCGGGCTGGATTTAAGGCTGCAAGCGTGGACGCTTGCTTCTACCACGGCGTAGGCAGAGCCTACGCCGAGCGGGGGTTTAAGGCCGTTCATAGCGGTACACGTACCGCTATGAACGGTGTCAGCCCGTGGGGACGGCAGCCGGTTGGTGATACATACGTGCACAGCGCGTTACGCGCTGTGCCTGGTGGCAAACCACGCAATTTTGCCCCAGCAAAATCGCGGCGCGTGGTTACAGGCGCGGGCCCGCGGCGTTGTTGGCTTAAAGGGGGGGCGGGGCCCCCCCGGGGGGGGCGGCCACGGGGTGGGGCGGGGAAACGATTTT
>JAISAF010000046.1 GCA_031266855.1 Spirochaetales bacterium | reverse complement strand
GCGGAGTCCCGGAAAGCCCGGTTTTTTTGCCCGGCTGCGGGCAAAAAAAAGTGCCTAAATATTTTAAATCGGAATTATAAAAATTGTGAACAGACTCTACCCTGAGAATTACCGCTGGCGGGCGGCGGCGGTTTTTTCCATCGCTTCCTCGAAACCCTTCATGAACTGCCGGTAAAGCGCGGGACTTGTTTCCTGCACATAACGGTAGGCCAGGTAATTCTGTTTTACCGCGGCAAGGCAAAGCTCCCGCGTTTTTTCCCGTACATATTCAAGGGCAAGCCCGTCCCGCCTGAGCGCCGCGCGGCAGATAGCGGGCGACTGCTTTTCCACAAAGCGCAGGGCCCGCCCTGATTCTTCAACAGCGGCGCGGCAGATTTTCGGCGTTTGTTTGCGTACATAAGCCAGGGCTTCCCCATCGGCCTGTACCGCCTCAAGACAGGCGGGGCTGGTTTGCTTTTCCATACGCGAAAGCCCGTGATCCCCGCCCGCCGCTTCCCGTGAAACCGGCTCCGGGGGAACCTCCGCGTCCCTGGGCGCCGGGCTGTCCAGAAGCCAGTGCCCCTGAAGAGCGCCCAGCCAGGCCCGCCGCTGTTCGCCCGCCTCGCGGCTTTCGTCTTCCCACGCGCCAGACTGCCGCATCCGGCCGTTTTTCGCCTCAAAACAGGCGCAGGCGCAGGATGTGCCGGAAAAAGAAAACTGAACAATAAAAAAGTTCAAATCCGGGAAAGCCTTTGCCAGAAGAGGATACCAGTTCTCCGGGCTGCCCTGCGGTTTTTCCGCGCGGATGGAATTGAGAAAGGCCCCCGTATCAATATGGTTCGTATCGCCATATTCCGTATCGCTGTGTTCCATATCGCCGTGGCGCACGGACGCTGTAAGGGAATCCGCATCCTTTCCCGCCAAAGCGGCAAGTTCCTGAAGAGAAAATTCCCGCGCTCCCTCCGCACTTTCCACGCCTTCCGCGCTATCCGCACCCGCTACGCTGTCCGTAGCTTCCACGCTGCCCGCGCCTTCTATATTAGCTATAGGCCGGCTGAGCGCACGCCACATCCTGCTTACTTCGCCATGCCCGCCCTTGCAGGCGATATCGATATTATAACTCACCTGTACAGCCATCCTACGTCCTTCGTATATATCTTCCCGCCGCCCCGTTTTGGGCCAGCGCGGCGGCAATGATCTCTTCGGTCTGCCGCTTCACATGGGCAAGGGCCAGCCCGTCCTGCTGAACAGCCAGAAGACAAATGCCAGGCGTTTTGTGCCTGACATATTCCAGAGCGCGGCCGCTTTTCCGCACCGCCGCCAGACAGATTTTCCGCGTCTGTTCCCCGACAAATTTCAAGGCATAGCCGTTCTGCCTAACCGCGGCAAGGCAAATCCGTGGCGTCTGCTCCTGCGCATACTCAAGCGCCCAGCCGTCCTTCCGCACCGCGGCAAGGCAAATCTCCCCGTACTCCTCATCGCTGCACACCTTCCGGTCTACATACTCCAGGGCGCGGCCAGTCTTCTTCACCGCCGCCAGGCACATCTGCGGCGTTTTATCCGGCACAAACTCCAAAGCGCGCCCGTCACTCTTTACCGCGATAGCACATAACTGCGGAGTTTTCCGCTCCACAAATTCCAGGGCGCGGCCATCCTGCCGTACAGCGGCAAGGCACAGCCCCTCCGTCCTGTCCTCTCCATCCACAAATTCCAAAGCTCTCCCGCTCCTGCGAACAGCCGCCATACGAAGCCTTGCCGTTCTCCTGTCCGCCTCCACATATTCCAGAGCCATCCCTTTTGAACGCACCGCCGCCATACAGAGCTTCACCGTTTTCTTTTCGATATATTGCAGGGCATAGCCGTCCCCCGTTACCGCCGCAAAACACAGCCGCGCGTATTCCTCCGAAGAAAACAGGCTCCTCTCCACATACTTCAAGGCAAGCCCGTTCTGCGTAAGCGCCGCAAAACAAATCTCAAAAGTCTTTTCCTTCACATACACAAGAGCGGTCCCTTCCTGCTCCACAGCGGCGAGGCAAATCTCAGGAGTCTGCACCTCCACATACCGCAACGCGTTCCCATCCTGCTTCACCGCGGCACGGCACAGGTCTTCGGTCTTATCCCGAATAAGACGAAAAATCTCCACCGTCCTGTTCGCCTCTGTGCCCACAGCACAACGCAGAGCCGCCAGACACAGTTCAGGCGTCTGTAACCGAACCAAACCAAAAGCCGAAACCTCCCCCTGTATAGCGGAAAGGCACAGCTCATCCGTCTGATCCCGAATCAGCGCAAGCGCCATAGGATTGCCCCTAACAGCCAGCATCCGCAACTCCGCGCCAGGATTATCCACGAATTGAATAGCAAAAGGATTCCCCAGAACCGCCGTCTCGCAGGCGCCCGCGGTCTTGTCCCTCAGAAACTTCAAAAGATAACCGTTTCTAGCCAGCTTCCCCCGCAAAAGAAACCCATGAACCTGATTCCCCAAACGCCGCCTTAAATTCCTGTTCGACACACTCCGCACAAAAGCGCCCTGCTTCCGCGCCCATTCCCCACGCAGCCGCGCCGCCCAGGCAAACATATCCCCGCTGTTACGCGTAAACCCGCTCTCCGCCTGAAACTCCACATACCCGCCCGAAGCCTGCAAAAAACCCGCCCTGTCATATTCATCGTAACACAGCCACACAATAAAAAAATTAATATGCGGAAACCTCAAAATCAAAGCCCGGTACACCGGAAGCGCCTCCGAATCCACAGTATCAAACGAAACAACAGCCCCAGCCACACGCTCCCCCGCCTCATGAATCGCGTTAGAAGGACAACCCCAGTTCTCCCTCTGCCATTCACGATCGCCCTCCCGCCCCTGCGGAACAGGAATAAGCAAACCAAAATCAAAAAGCCCCAGCTCACGCCTCATCTCGCGAACATCATCTTCATTGCCCCGGCAATAAATCCCCGTATTCACACGCGCCATACATTAAGTATATACATCGAAACAGCATTTGAAAACCGCCCCGCGACGCCTGTTACAGCCTCTGGAAAGGAACCATCTTCGGGCACATTTTTTTGGGCGCGCTTCGCCCGCCCAAAAAAACCGGGCTTTCCGCTGCAAGTCCTCGGATTTGCCAATGCAAATCCTGTGGGCTTTCCGCTACAATCCCTTGCGCGCGCCCCAGCGAGCGGGCAGCTAATTGCCTTTGGCAATTAGCTGCCCATAACCCGGCGGACGCAATTTTTCTGGGGAAAAATTGCGTGGTTTGCCACCAAGCGCGGAGCGTAGCGGAGTGCACACAGCTATCACCACCGGCTGCCGCCACCACGCTTACAATAAACGGTCACGCTTGCAGCTTGAGAATCAGGCGCAGCCAGTCCCGCTCCGCGGCTGGTTGATTTTTACTGGTTTTACTATCAAAAAATTAAAACAAATGTCCCGATTGTAATCAATGTTCCTCCGATAATTGTTTTAATGTTTATTGTCTCTTTCAATACGATAAACGCCAATACCATTCCAATTACTAAACTAAATTTATCTATCGGTATAACTTTTGACGCCTCGCCAATTTGTAAAGCCCTGTAATAACATAGCCATGATAATCCGGTTGCTATTCCAGATAATAGTAAGAAAAATAAACTTTTATTCCCAATATTTACAATATCGTTATGTTTTCCAGTTATAAAAACAATAACCCAGGACATAATTAAAACTATAACCGTCCGTATCGCCGTGGCGAGATTTGAATTTATATTTTCAATTCCAATCTTTGCCAGAATTGAAGTTAATGCCGCAAAAACAGCCGATAATAATGCATATATAATCCACATAATATTTTATTATATCCCACGATATATCTTTGTCAATAAATTAGACTTGTTCGATAACCTTCCGGTTATCGAACAAGTCTGGCGGATTTGCCGCAAAATGGCTCATCCGGTATAAATTATTTTTGTTAAAACGGTTGCCATATCTAAGCACCAATTTTCCCGACAATGTCGGAAAATTCGCTTTCCGTATTCAGCCCGGTTATCACCAAGGAGTGTGGCGTTTATAAACTGCCTGATTTTCATGGTATAAGCCCATCCAGACAGCTTAATAGTTCATTCAGGCTGGCGTTGCGGCTGCGGACATTTAAATAGAGATTTGTAAAATCAAGTTTACTAACAATGTCTTTTACAACATATTCATTTTTAGGATATCCGCTCGTTCTGCCTCCAGCTTTATATATTTTATCCAAAACAAGCGCCGGATGTGGTATTTCCTCACTATTGCCAGTTTGTATATCGATTCCGGCGATAGTATTAATATTGTCAAGCTGGAAGTCCGGTAAAATAGTCTCATAATGTTTTTCCTCTGCTATAATCCACGCTTCAATTTCCTGTACAGCGAGAAATATTTCTATGGGAATTATTTGTTCTAAACCAAAATTAAGCCATTTTTTTAATTGCCGGACCGTTATTCCCTCCTTTTTCCTTTTGGGATTAAAAAAATCCTGAAGGCCGATGATATAATGGCAACCCGATTTCTGAAGTTTTTGATAGTTATCTAAAATATCAGATTTTACTTTGTCGTCTGTACCACAGTCATATATCACGACGAAATATTCTTTAGACTCATCTGTTATAAAATCTTCAATACTTATATTGTGATATAATTTGCGCATTCTGTGTATTTTAATCACTTTTTTATGTTCGTTAAAAAGCTGATTAAGAAGTTCAGAAATAAATATTTGTTCTGTTTGCCCTTCAACAAAAAAAGCGATTTTTTTCATACAGGCTTCCAGTCCGAGTTGAGAAAATCGGTTCTCAGAAAATCAAAGTTATTCAGACCAGTATATTCAAATTCATCAAACTTTTCTTTTGAGTTTTGATAATTAGACACCTGACATTCTCCTCCTTCGCGCTGGATAACCTGCCAGTATTCAAGCGGGACATTGTTCATCACAAAGCGGTCGTTGGTTGACATAATAAGCTGGATATTATCATTCTTTTCAACGGTATCGATAAGCAACTTTATGAGCCGTGATGAACGGTCAAAATCAAGTCCTTCACCGATGTCATCAATAAGTATTGTTGTTGATAATTTTTTTAATGTGTTATAGGTAATTTGAATTATAAGAGACAAAGCCCTAAACATCCCTTGTGACATTTGCGGCTGCAATATAGATGTTTTGCTGTTTTCTTCTCCTACGTATAAAACCAATCCATTACTAACTCTTGGAATAGAAGGTACTAAACCAAGATTTGGAGTAACATCAATGTCGCTTAATTCATATCCTATCCTTTTCATAGAATTAATAATTTCATTCCTAAAATCCTGATCAAACTCCTGTTTCCCTTTTACAAATAGTCCAATTACTGAATTCATATCCCGGGGATCGACGACTATATTATTCATGTCATCTGTAACGAGTATGGTATCTTGCCCAAGTTTAGAACTAAATTCATACACCCGCTGCCCTTCCGCCCATCTTGCTAATCCTTCTAAAAATGGGTGTTGAATCGCATCTCTTTTTGAGGTTACAACAAGTCGATTAGGCGAAAGCTTAAAGTTCATATCTTTTCCAAACTGTGCCGAAAGTATTTCTCCACTACCGTCGCTTCCCCGCTTAAACTTTTGTTTACCATCAATGCTCAATTCTTCATATTGAACTTTTTGCTGCAACAGATTAAGTTTATACTGGTAGGTAGTAGTTGCACTGTCAAAGAATTCGACATTATAGTTAGCGGAATTAAGCAACTGTGGCTGAAGACCGGCAAGCATGTTGCCAAGCCATCCAATTTTTATAATAGTATTTGTTTTTCCAGTTGCGTTTTTACCAACCAGAAGATTGATTTTCCCAAGCTCAAAGGGTTTAAGCGCCCAATAATTCGGCGTGTCATCAAATTCGTGATACTCAATTTTCCGTAAAATCATATTATTTCTCCTTCCGGCACTTCCATTGACCTAATCCAGAGAACTTATTGTCGTGAGCGCTGGCTCGCCCTATGAAAATTACCATATCCCTTCAGCCCTGCCGGGCGTAAAAATCGTTGCCCTTGTCATCCGAAAGAATAAAAGCCGGGAAATCCCGCACCTGGATGCGGCGCACCGCCTCCATGCCAAACTCAGGAAAATCAAGCGTTTCGCAGGCAGTAATATTTTCCGAAGCAAGCAGCGCCGCGGCTCCTCCAATTGTTCCCAGGTAGAACCCCCCGTATTTTTTGCAGGACTCCGTAACCACAGGCCGCCTGTTCCCCTTCGCCAGAGTTACCAGCGAAGCGCCCGCGGCCATAAAATCCGCGAGGTACGCGTCCATCCTCTGGGCTGTTGTCGGGCCGAAACTGCCGATCGCGCGCCCCTCTGGGGTTTTCGCCGGCCCGGCGTAGTATACAGGATGATCGCGGAAATAAGACGGCAGGGAACCGCCTTTTTGCAGAATTTCAAAAAGACGGGCATGCGCCATGTCCCGCGCAACCAGCACCGGGCCGCAAAGGAACACCATGTCCCCGGTTTTATGGCGGGAAAGCTGCCGGCGGATTTCGTCCATAGATGTATCAAGGTTAATACGGGAAAACTCCGCCGCGGCGGTTCCCTGTGCCCCCTCCCTAAGAAAACGGCCAGGGTCGCGTTCAAGGACTTCCAGAAAAACGCCCGCGCGGGTAATTTTCGCAAGGATATTTCTATCAGCGTTACAGGAAACGCCGATGGATACAGGGCATGAAGCAGCGTGCCGGGGAAGACGGATAACACGCGCGTCCAGGGCAAAATATTTCCCGCCGAACTGCGCGCCCAGGCGGGTCTGGCGGGCAGCCTCCAGCAGACGCGCCGACCACTGGCGATCAAGAAAAGCCGTACCTCCACCAGCGGAAAAACCGTCCGCCTCATAACCGGGAAGACAATCCAGAAAACCAGTTGTGGCGAGCTTGAGGATTTTCAAATTCATTTCCGGTGAAAGGCCGCCCACAACCACCGCGAGATGATAGGGCGGACAGGCCGCCACGCCGATTGCCCTGGTTTTTTCGCGGATAAATTTTTCAAGGGCGTCCTCGTTCAAAAGCGCCTTTGACTCCTGAAAAAAAGCGGTTTTGTTTGAAGAACCGCCTCCCTTTGCGACAAAAAGAAAACGGTATTCGTTTCCAGCCGCCGCGTAAATATCGGTCTGGGCGGGCATATTGCTGCCGGTATTCGCTTCGCCGCACATCGACGACGGAAAAATCAGCGAATAACGCAAACAGTTTTTGTTATACGCCATGAAAATTCCCTTACCCAAAGCCTCCTCGTCGTTCCCGCTGGTAAGGACCCTGGCACCCTTCCACGCGGCGACGCCAGCCGTTCCCGTATCCTGGCAGATAGGGAAAAAGCCTTCGGCGGCAATGGCGGCGTTTCGCAGAAGCGATCCGGCGACATAGCGGTCATTGGCGGATGCCTGCGGATCCTCCGTAATTGCCGCTATCTTTTCCAGATGCGCGCCCCGCAAATAGAAAGCCGCGTCATGAAACGCTTCTTCAGCCAGGAAGGACAGCGTCCGGTCCCCGACACGCAGAAAGGATTCGCCCTTCCATTCCTCGTATATGGGCGGCGCGGTATCCAGCATGCGGTAGGATGTCGTTTTATCTATATCCGCAAAAAGCCGTAAAAAATCCACAGCCCATTATACCGGAATTCGCGGCGCTGTGGTATAGCACAGATATGACAGGCAGCAGTTTAACATTACGAAATTTTTTTTAAAAATTCAGGCGCCTTTCCGGCGCTCCGCGCCGGAAACCGGGCTTTTCGGGGCTTCGCTGACGCTCCGGCCCCGGCGCTTTGCGCCGTGGCTGCTTCGCACCCCTACAATCAGCCCTTTCAGGGCTGTTTCCGATAGGTATGGATTGTAGCGGGCGCTATCGCGCCCCCGGAATCCCTGGCGCGCGCAACAGCGGCTAACACAGATGCGTAAAAGCAAACCCGCAAAATTGCGAAGCAATTTTGCGGCCAGTCAGTTATACGCTATTTTGTAAGGGCATAGCGCGTAACGCGCTGTGCTTGGTGACAAACCTGCAAGCGTAACCGCAGGCTATACGCGTGGTGGTGGCAGCCGGTTGCGCATAATTGCTACTGACAGCAATTATGCGCAACCCGCAATTGCCCGTGGCAATTGCGGGGCCTGGTTCCAAACCTGCAAGCGTAACTGTTTATTGTAATCGTGGTGGCGGCAGCCGGAAGCGTGAAAGGCCGGGCCGAAGACGGCCCGCGGATTTCCGCGGCCGGAAATCCGGGGAATCTCTAAAAACCTCTTAGCGTAACAGTTTGTTGTTAGCGTGGTGGCGGCAGCCGGTAGTGATAAATACGTGTACGGCGCGTTACGCGCTGTGCCTGGTGGCAGACCACGCAATTTTTCCCTCAGAAAAATTGCGACCGCCGCGTTACGCGCAACTAATTGCCCGTGGCAATTCCGGGTACTGGTTCTGAGCTGCCGCTCAAAATTGCGGCCGCCGGGTTGCGCATAATTGCTGCTGAACAACAATTATGCGCAACCGCAATTGCCTGTGGCAATTGCGGGCCTTCTTCTGAGCTGCCGCTCAAAAAACCGCACGCGGACAGCGGCCGCACAAATGCGAAGCATTCGCATTTGTGCGGGCCTGCTTTTTCGGTATGTGTTAGCCGCTGGAGCCGCGCCAGGGATTGCAGCGGAAAGCCCACAGGATTTGCATAAGCAAATCCGAGGACTTGGAGCGGAAAGCCCGGTTTTTTTGCCCGGCCGCGGGCAAAAAAAGGCGCCCAAATTCCCGCGCGCAAAAATAAACATGGTAGTCATATTTGAGAGTTTTTTGAGGTTCCCATATCAAAATAAAGCGTACTGTAGTATAGTACAGGTATGACTGGAAAATTTTGTTCGCTGAATGGGGAACTGATTCCCGCGGACAGCGCGGCCATCCGCGTGGATGATATAGATTTTACTTACGGCTACGGCGTCTACGAAACATTGAAGGTTCGCAAGGGGATCCTCTATTTTCCCGCCCTGCATGCGCGCAGACTTTTGTACAGCGCTTCGCTTATCGGGCTTGCGCATAACTTTGAACCGGAGCGGATAGAGGCGTGGATAGGCGGGCTTGTCGAAGCCAACGGCAGCGCGGACGCCAATGTGAAAATGCTTTTTATTGGCGGCGAGTCCGCCGGGCAGGCGCGGCTGTATATCATGACGCTGAACCCGCTTTTTCCCAGCCGTAAACTCTACCGGGATGGGGCGAAGGCGATCATATACGCGGGCGAACGGGTTTATCCCCAGGCGAAAACCCTGAATATGCTGATAAGTACAATGGCTTTCCGGCAGGCTCAGGCCGAGGGCGCGTATGACGCCATACTTCGCGATTCGCGGGGCTTTTTAACGGAAGGAACGCGGACAAATCTTTTTTATACCGACGGCAGAAAAATTTTTACTCCGCCCGCGGATACCGTTCTTGAAGGCGTTACCAAACTGACTCTGGCGCGGGCCGTCGCGGAGGCCGGCCTTGAACTGTGCGAACGCGCCCTGCCCGAAAACGAGCTTGACCGCTGGGCCGGATATTTTTTAACCAGCACTTCGACAAAGGTTATGCCCCTTTCGCGTATCGGCGCCGCGGATTTTGAAATTCCCGGTATCACGGGGCAGATTATGAAGATTTATGACGCGTGGCTTGAACGCTGGGCAGCGGGTGGGACAGCGGGCGGCGTAACGGATGGGGAGGCCGCGGTGCGGAAATGAATGCTCCTGCCCACGCCCCGCCCTGCCTGAAATGCAGGTGGTTTTCTGTTACCTGGGATCCCGCGTTTCCCCGTTCCTGCGCTGTTTTCGGCTTCAAATGCGAAGTCCTGCCCTCCCTGGAAGTGTTTCGCGCAACGGGAAAACACTGCCCTTCTTTTGAAAAATCGCCAAAAATAAAGGACGAAACAGAATGAAGCGCCTGACGCTGCTTACCGTTTTCCCTCCCCTGGCCGCGGCAGCCGTTTCAGCCGCGATACTGGTTCTTTTTTCCGGCTGCTATGTTCTCCAGCAGGGAACGACAATGCTGGGCTACCTGTACAGCGCCGTTCCCCTGGAGGAACTAGCGGAGCGTGAAGGTTCAACGGAAAATGGGCGGGAGAACGGGCAGGAAAACGGCAGGGAAAGCGAGCGCCGTTTTGTGGAAAGAATCCACGACATCCGCCGCTTCGCTTCCCAAACGCTGGGGCTTGCCTCAAACAGCAATTATACGAAATACGTTGAACTGGACAGGGATTATCTTGCCGCTGTCGTGTCCGCCTGCGCGAAGGATTCCTTTACTCCCTACGAGTGGTGGTTTCCCGTTACCGGCAGCGTGCCATACAAGGGCTTTTTCAATGAGGAAGATGCCCGCGAAGAAGCCGCATCGCTCAAGGAAAAGGATTTGGATGTATGGATACGCCGTGTGGACGCCTTTAGCACCCTAGGCTGGTTTTCCGATCCCCTGTATTCCTATATGAAAAACTACCCCGTATGGAGGCTCGCGAATCTTATTATTCACGAACAGCTTCACGCCACCGTATACATACAGGGCAATTCGCAGTTCAACGAAGAGCTTGCGGAGTTTGTCGGCACGGAAGGAAGCGCCCTGTATATGATACAGGCTTTCGGCGAAGATTCCGAAGAATACACGGCGATGAAAAACCGGGAAGCGGACGCCGCGGCATATATCAGTTTTATCAAGGGCCTTATCGCGGAACTGGAAAACCTCTACAGCGGCCCGAACACACGGGAAGAAAAACTCCGCCAAAAAGAACTCATCATCCAGGCCGCCCAAAAACGCTTTACGGAAAATTACAGCCTTCTCTTCCGCGGCGAAGGTTACCGTGGCTTTTCCAAACTTTCCATTAACAACGCGTATCTGGGGAATTTCCGTCTGTATTACGCGCACGGCGATTACTTAAAAAATCTCTACACCCGATCCGGCAGCGACCTGCAAAAATTCATCGAAGCCGCGAAAACTCTCGGCGATAGCGACAGTACGGACGAACCCGGACTCCAGCTTGAAAAAGCGCTCGGCCTTTTGCCACCAGCCCCGAATCCGGCAAAAACGGAGTAAGCCGCGTGGCGGAAAAACATCCCCTGGTAAGCGTTATCATTCCCACATATAACCGGGAGCGGCTTGTATGCGAAGCAGCCGCGTCGGTACTGGCCCAGAGTTTTCAGGACTTTGAACTTATCATCGCTGATGACGGTTCCACCGACAACACAGAAAAAAACCTTGAACGATACACCGAAAAATACACCCGCGCTACCCGCCCGCGCGGGCCTGTACCCAGGCCCCTGCACGGGCCTGTGTATGAGCCGGTGTATCTTAAACTCAGGCACAGCGGAATGCCCGGCCTTGTCCGCAATAAAGGTTCCCAGGCCGCGCGCGGGCGCTACCTCGCCTTCCTCGATTCCGACGACCTGTGGCTGCCACAAAAACTGGAACTCCAGATGCGGCTTCTTCAAACGGATACAGGAAACCCGCTCCTGTGCCATACACGGGAAAAATGGCTGCGCGCGGGAAAGGAAATCTCCCAGGCAGGACAGAAACACCGGAGGGAAGGCGATATCTTTGCCGATGCCCTGGTCAAATGCGTCATCGGCCCCTCAACGCTTGTCGTGGAAAAAGCCTTTTTTGAAAACCACGGCGGCTTCCGCGAAGACCTGGAAATTGCCGAGGATTACGAACTATGGCTCAGAATGAGTTTTACCCAGCCCGTCCTGTACGTGGATAAAGCCCTTACCATAAAACGGGCCGCCGTGCGCGGGCCGGATGAAGAAGACAACCTGTCCGCAAAATACGGCCACATTGAAATTTTCCGTATCAAAGCCCTGCGCGACCTTATCGACAAAGGCTTTTTTTCGTCCCGCACGGAGAACCACACGGAAAACTACGCGAAGAACCACGCAGAAAACTACGAGGAGAACCACACGAAAAACCACACTGAAAACTACGCGAAAAAGGAAAAACTCGCCCGTGAAGAACTTGCCCGCAAATGCGGAATCTACGCCGCAGGCTGCCGCAAACGCGGCAAAACCGCCGAAGCCGCCGAATACGAAAAACTGATCTTACTCTATTCACGAAATCCGTGAAATCCGCAAAATCCGCCGAATCCGCGGCTAGCCAGATCAAGTCACAACAACAGAGTTTTCCTCGAGACTCGTCGGCGCCGGAACATATTTATCCGCCATCCAGTCGTTTTCCCACTGCTTCTTATTAATAAGATAACGAAACTGATATTCCCTGCCCTGCTCCAGTTTCAACGTAATAAAAAACGAACCATCCGCCTTTTTCTTCAGCTTGTACGCCGGGTCCTTCGTGCTCCACTTATTAAAATCCCCCGCAATACAAACCTCCTTCGCGCCATTTACCGCCTGGGAAGGCAAACTAAACGTTACATTACAGACGTTTCCCGTCTTTAGGTTTTTCTTAACCAGTGCCATACGACCTCCTGAAAAATAGCCATACATATATTGTAAGTGAACCCCCAGGAATTTTCCAACAACAGTTATTATAAGCGGTAATTTAAAAATTTGGGCGCCTTTCCGGCGCGAAACGCGCCGGAAACCGGGCTTTCCGCTCCAATCTTTTTTACCGCTCCGCGGTAAAAAAGGATTTCCGCTACAATCCCTGGCGCGCGCACCAGCGGCAGGCCGCGGAATTGCCCCTGGCGATTCCGCGCCAGTACCCGTAC
>JAISAF010000493.1 GCA_031266855.1 Spirochaetales bacterium | reverse complement strand
GTCTCCTGGAAAGTCTGGCGCGGACGCTGTATTCGCGTCAGGGGCTGTATAAAACCGCGAATAAGCGCCGCCGTTGAACTCTTACTCAGAATAATCCGTAATTGTAATCGGCGGCGGCGCAGCTTTCACTGAGAACTTCCCCGTTATGATTTTTTCCGTCAAGAATGAAACCGACTACCAATCTGCCGGATTCCCCGGCTGTTTTTACATATTCGCCCGTAATATTACCGTTTAAGTCTGTCGTCGTCGCGCCGGGCATAATGGAAAAAATTTCCACAGCCTTGCTTTTTTCTGTAAAGTTCTGTGCGAGACTTTGAGCCATTACATTAAAAGCGGCTTTGCTGGTTTTATATGCGAATGGGTTGAAGAAAGGTAAGACGCCTATTGGTATCGTGATATTCACAACGCGCCCCTTATTCTTTTCAAGCGTGGGGAACAGGCGGCGCGTTAGCTCAAAAGGCCCGAAAAAATTTGTTTCCATGACGCTGCGAAGCTCATCGGTCGTGAATTCATACCCCGGCTTATGCATGTCTCCCGGGATTGCCGCGTTATTGATGAGCATGGAAAGGTCGGCGTGCCGCGATTCTATTGCATGGACCGCCGCCGGGATTGTCTTTGAATCCTGTAGATCAATATTTAAATATTCCGCTTCGATGTTTTCTTCGAAGAGTTCGCGCGCCGCCGCGCGGCCGCGGTCCTCGTTTCGTGCCCCGACCAGAATAGTCCATCCGCTTTTTCCCATTTGACGGGCAATCTGTTTGCCGATGCCCTTGTTCGCTCCCGTGATGAAAACTTTTTTTGCCATGTGGCTGGCCTCCATTATTCGTCGTAATTTTATGGTATATTTGTTAGTTCAATCTGTCAATAGAGCGTTTTAGAAACTGAAATTTCTAAAGCAACTTTGTTTTTTTTTACTTCTTCGACTTTACGGTAATTTTTTTGCGATAGTCATTCCAGGGATTTTGGGTCGGGTTTAGTTCGTAAGCCTGGGAGCCGTCCGGTTTTTATAATTTATTCGTCTTAAATCTGTAATGTTCCGCTAATTCGTGCATCGTTTTATCAAATGTATAAAGAATAATATCTGTATTATTCATTTCCCTGAATTTTAAGGCCGTGGCTATGTGAATCGCATCCAGCGATCTGCATTTTGATAATTCCTTTTTAAAATATATTTCCCGTTCAACGTTTGTACCTATAATTCTATAATTTACTTCATTCAAATATTCGTCTAATAATTTTGACTTTTCAGACAGCCAGGCGTCATCTAATTTCTTTTTGTAGTAGTCGTATGTCCTTCTTAAACTTACCACTGTTTCTATGCGCAATAATATCGAACTAACTCTGATTGATGAATCCTGCCAATATTCATAGGCCTCGGTTTTCTTCTTTTCGTCAAGCAAAATTGCAAAACCATTGACGAATCAAAATATGATACTATCATAACCTGTCCGCCCGTGTTTCAGTGTATATTTTTTCCCAATCAAGTTTTTCTTTTGTTTCGGGTAATTTTGCGTATGATTTATTCCTTTTTGCGAGAATAATTTCGCCTTCTTTACTTAATTTTTCCAATTCTTTTTCAACAAATAGTGTACTGTTTTCCTTTTTTTCAACTGGGACAGAAATTTCCGCTATGATTTTATTGTGTTCTGTAACGATTAGTTTTTCCCCGTTTTTAACATATTGAAGATATTGAGAGAGCCGGTTTTTTAAGTCTCTAACGCCAACCATCATCATATTATAGTCATTGTGGATATTTTTGTCAAGAATAGAAAAGAGGTGCGTTTTTTTAGGAAGAAAGAAAGTAACCGCGGAGTCGAATAAGTCGAAGAAAGGGAAGAGAATGAAAGAGAAGGAGAAAAAGAAAAAGAGAGAGGAATCACGAAGTTCAGAGGAAACGCTTTGTATCGAATTTATTTTACTTCTTCGACTTTGCGGTAAAAATTCTGATTTAGTGGAAGGCTTGGTTTTGAGTTGCTCACCCGCGCCAGGGATTGTAGCGGAAAGCCCGCAGGAAAGCGCGTCGGCGCTTTCCGAGGACTTGGAGCGGAAAGCCCGGTTTTTTTCGGTTTGGGAATTTGCGGGGCAAATTCCAAAACCGAAAAAAAGGCGCCCAAAATTTCTGTTATTTTATTCGCACGCGTGGATCAGCCGCGGCCAGGAGCAGGTCGGAGATGAGAATTCCGCCTAACACAAGGATGTCACTCATGATCATATTTGTTAAGACCAGGTAATAGTCCTGGCGCAGGGTCGCTTCGTACATGAGCCGTCCTATGCCGGGATAACCGAAGATGATTTCCGTGAAGAGCGATCCGGAGATGAGTCCGGCGAGGATGCCTGACATATCCGTGATGAAGGGGATGAGCGCGTTGCGGAAGGCGTGTCTGATGACGCTGATGCCGCCGAGGCCGCGGGCTTTAACGGCGGTAACGTAGGGTTTGTGAAACTCTTCGCCGAGGAGAACTTTCATGCTGCGTATTGATCCGGCGATGCCGCCGATGAATCCGACGAGTACGGGGAGGAGTATGTGGTGCAGACGGTCGGCTATGCGGCTGAAAAATCCGAGGGTGTCGTAGTTCGCGCTGGTGGCGCCGCTTAATGGGAAGAGTCCTGTTTTTGCGGCGATGAGTAGTCCCATGAGCGCGAGGAAAAACGAGGGTACGGAGTAGAGGATGAGGGTGGAGAAGTTGACGGCCTGTTCGAGTTTCCGTGATGGTTTGTAGGCGAAGTAAAAGGCGATGGGGTAGGCGAAGAGGTAGGAGAATACGAGTGAGAAAAAATTCAGCGCGAGGGTGTTGCCCAGGCGGCTTACGATGAGGCTTGTGATTGGCTGGCGGTAGGAGAACGACATTCCCAGGTCATGGTCGAGGATGACTTTTTTTAGCCACTGGAGGAACTGGATGTAAAAGGGTTTGTCAAGGCCGAACTCCGCGCGGTAGTGGTCGATAACCGTGGTGTCGATTTCCGGGTTTTCGTAGTAGGCGGAGTAAAAGTCTCCGGGCGCGAGGCTCATAAAAAAGAAAAAGAAGAAGACCGTAATGAGCAGGATGGGAATCATCGTGAGTACTCTGCGGAGGATAAAGCCGGTGAGCGGATGTTTTTGAAAGAAAACCCGAATCATTGGTTGGAAGCGTAGCAAATCGGGGAAAGATGTTCAAGTCGGTGAAAGATGTTCAAGGGCAGGGGGCATAAAGCATGGAAGAAAATGAACCGCAAAGTCGAAGACTGGCAAGGCCGAAGAAGCAAAAAAAAGAAGGGGAAAAAAGATATTAAAGAGCAAAAACTTTTTTGACTTCGTGGTAAAATTTTTGATTTTTTATGAAGAACCGCAGAGCAGGTTTTAAACTTGACCCGCATCCCGATGATTACACTGCGCCGCAAAGGAAGATTTACCGCTAAGCCGAAAATTGGCAAGGGCGAAGAAGCAAAAGAAAGAAGGGGAAAGAGCGCCTGGCATCTTTTTAGTCCAATGCTGGCTGCAAGCGTGGACGCTTGCTTCTAACCCGGCGTAGGCAGAGCCTGCGCCGGGCGGAGTTCCAGAGTGATTTGAATGAAAACTTATTCAACTTCTTTGACTTCGCGGTTAAAAAATTCTGTGGGGGCAGACATTCCTCCCCCGCGTCTGCCATTACTCCGCCTTTATCGCCGCCATTTGCGCTATGACAGCGAGTTCTATCGCGTTGAAGAATGTGTCCTGGTCGTAGGCGGCCGCTGTTCTGTCAAGGCAGTCGCGGATAAGACGGCCGAAAAAAGGAAAGCCTGTCTGCCCCGCGGCGCAGAAATGGCGCTCGCCCCTGTGATCGGCAAGATACACATGGTCGCCCTCACCGTTACGCGCTATATCAATGTATTTACGAATCTCGATATAGCCCTCCGTACCCAGAATAAAGCATCTCCCGTCTCCCCAGGCGCCCAGACCATCGGGAGTAAGCCAGTCCACCCGCATATAACCCGCGGCGCCTGAATCGCCGATAAAGGATGCCGAGCCGAAATCCTCGAAATCAGGATACCGCTTAAAATTATAATTCGCCGTCTGGCTTGATTGCAGCGTCGCGGTTTTTGAACCCGAATAAAAAAGGAACTGCTCGATCTGATGACAGCCCAGGTCAACAATAATGCCGCCATAGCGTTCGGTATGGAAAAACCATTCCGGCCGCTGAGAAAGGTTTATCCTGTGAGGCGCAAGATTCACTACCTGCACGACCCTGCCGACAGCCCCGTCGGCAATAAGTTTTTCCGCGAAAACCGCCGCCTCAACATGGAGGCGCTCGCTATAGTAAACCGCGTATTTCCTCCCTGTTTCAGCGCATTTCGCCCGCGCCGCGTCAATCTGCGAAAGCGTGGTACACGGCGGTTTGTCAGCAAAATAATCCTTGCCATGTTCCATAACCTCAATACCCAGTCCCGCCCTCCCGTCGGGGACACAGGCGCTTGCCACAAGTTTAATACGCCGCGATTCAAGAATTTCCTCCCTGGAACGCGCGGCCCTCGCTCCCGGAAAAGCCGCAAGGAATTTCCCGACCTTCTCGGGATCCGGATCAAAAACCAATTCGATACCAGCCCCGGCTTCGGACAATCCCCCGCACATCCCATAGATGTGCCCGTGATCAAGTCCAATGATCCCCACAGGAAACCTGCCCGCACCGCATACCGCTTCGGCCTTCCCCCTGGGGGCGTAATTCATTCCATCGGCTTTCCGCTGCATTATGCGCTACCTCCTTAGTTAAACGCTATGATTTTTATCTTCATGTCTCTGGGCGCATTTTTTGCCCGTGGAATCCACGGGCAAAAAACCAGGCTTTCCGCTTCAAGTCCTCGGATTTGCTTATGCAAATCCTGCGGGCTTTCCGCTGCAATCCCTTGCGCACGCCCAGCGGCAAGCGCAAAACCGCTTATGCGGTTTTGCCGCCTGATTCTCAAAGGCTGCCGCCCGTATACGATGCTATGCGTTTATCGCGCTTATAGTAATCCTGACAGCAAAGAAAACGTAGTTCCGGTTCCCCGTCCCCGCTGGTGCGCGCGCAAGGGGCTGGTCGCGAATTTGCATTCTGCAAATTCGCTGCTCGCCGCTGGTGCGCGCACAAGGGATTGTAGGGATGCGAAGCAGCCACGCCACAGGCGGGGCCGGAGCGGGAGCGGAGTCCCGGAAAGCCCGGTTTTTTTGCCCGGCCGCGGGCAAAAAAATGCGCCCAAAAAAATATAAATTCCACAGTTTCGATGCTGCCTGGATACTAGTAGAAATTTCATTGACACTCATAATACCTGAATGATAGATTGTTTTCCAGCACTATATATTTTTAAGGAGGAAGGTATGGAAGACAAAATTCTTTGCGCCTCGATG
>JAISAF010000491.1 GCA_031266855.1 Spirochaetales bacterium | reverse complement strand
ATTTTGAGCGGGAAAAATCATATTATGCTGGTGGACGACAATCCGGCTAATCTGCGGGCGGGGAAAAACGTGCTCAGCGAAAAGTACCTGGTTCTTACCGCTCCTTCGGCAGCGAAGATGTTCAGCCTGTTTGAAACCGGCAAGCCGGACTTGATACTCCTCGATATTGAAATGCCGGAGATGAATGGCTACGAGACTATCAAGGTTCTGAAATCCAAACCGGAAACAAGGGATATTCCTGTCATTTTTCTTACCGGGAAAACCGACTCGGACAACGAGCTTGAGGGTTTGAGCCTGGGCGCCATTGATTATATTACCAAACCCTTTGTCCCGCCCCTGTTATTAAAACGCATCGAGGTCCATTTGCTGGTGGAATCCCAGAAGCATACCCTGGAGGCTCAGCAAAAAGAATTAAAAAATTTCAACGACAATTTACAGAAAATGGTGGAGGCCAAAACCGCCACAGTGCTTGATCTGCAAAACGCCATATTGAAGACCATGTCCGAACTGGTTGAGTGCAGGGACAACGTTACCGGCGGGCACATTGAGCGGACTCAGCGGGGGGTAAGTATTTTATTAAACGCCCTCAAAGATGACAGCCCGTACTCAGGCGAAACGGCGGATTGGGACATTGATCTCCTGCTCCAGTCGTCCCAGCTTCACGATGTGGGAAAAATCGCCATTAGCGATACGATCCTCAACAAACCGGGGAAACTAACGCCTGAGGAATTCGAGGAGATGAAAAAACATGCGGCTTTCGGGATACAGGTAATTGAAAAGATCGAAGCCTCTACCCGGGAGAATGATTTTCTGAAATACGCGAAAATTTTTGCCGGTACCCATCATGAGAAATGGGACGGCACGGGTTATCCCAGGGGTTTAAAGGAGGAAGCGATACCCCTGCCGGGCCGTATTATGGCTGTCGCGGACGTATACGACGCCCTTACCTCCGAGCGGCCTTATAAAAAAGCCTTTACTCATGAAGAGGCTGTCGGAATTATTGAGAAAGGCAGGGGGACGCAGTTTGACCCGGTTCTGGTTGACATTTTTGTTAAGGTGGAAGGTCAATTCAAAAGCGGGTAATAAGCATGAAGGGGCGCGGGTTTGCTTTTATGGCGGGGTTTAGCCGCTGGGCGCGCGCAAGGGATTGCAGCGGAAAGCCCACAGGATTTGCATGGGCAAATCCGAGGACTTGGAGCGGAAAGCCCGGTTTTTTGCGAAGCAAAAAATGCGCCTGAAGACAGTCGCTTTCCAGTGTTTTTTCGATAACTGTATATAAGGGGAGATGCTTAATGATAAAAATGCTGACAGCTTCTACATTCGAGCTTGACGATACGGATGCCGCGGTTCGGGAAATTCAGGAACAACTGCGTGGTCAGGGGGGGCTGCTGAAAAATACGGTTGGGCTTTTATTCTGTTACCTTGATTTTATTACATCCGGGGCTGTGGAAGCTGTTTGCGAAGCTCTTCCTTTCGATGTGCTGGGCAGTACCAGCATGGGCGCTGCGGCGCCGGGGACGATGGGCGATATTATCCTGACTTTGACGGTACTGACTAGCGACGATGTTGAATTCCGCATGGGGCTTTCCGACTCACTGACGGAAGGCGAAGAGGAACGGGTCGTCGGAGTATACCGGGAACTCTCGGCGTCTGCGCAAAGCTCTCCTAAGCTGATTCTGATTATTCTTCCTTCCCTGTACAATCTGGCGGGGGATATGGTGACAGGTGTTTTTGACCGGGAATCCGGCGGGGTTCCTGTCTTTGGCATGGGAGCGTTGGACGCGGATACAAAAATACGAACCCCGAAAACAATTTTCCGGGGAACCGCGTATTCCGACAGGATGGTGGTACTGCTCTTTTTGGGAAATCTGGAGCCCCGTTTTTTTATCGATTCCGTGTGGGGGCACAACATCTACACCCAAAAAGCCCTGGTTACCGCCGCGGAGAAAAACCGGATGATTAGCGTAAACAATCTACCCGCCGCGGAATACATGCGAACAATCGGTTGTATCACCGAAAACACGCAGGATATGCTGTTTTTGTCTCCCCTGGCTATAGACTCCGGGTATAATGGCCTGCCAACCCTTTTTATCATTTATACTATTAACGATGACGGCAGCCTGACCTGTAGCGTCAATACGCCCGAGGGGTCTACTATACATATCGGCTTTCCCGGGTCGGGTGAGGTTATTAGCAGCGCCAAAATTATTACTGGCGCGGTGAAATCGGCGGGGGGAGAGGCGGCGCTGATTCTTTCCTGTTTCAGCCGCAGCGTAATCCTGACAAACCCGCTGGATGAAATGGAGGCGGTGCAGGAGGATTTGAAAGATTCGGCGCTGCCTTATATGCTCGGCTATGCGGGAGGGGAAATCTGCCCTGTCTATGACGGAAAGGGGCGCGCGGTGAATCAATATCATAATTACAGTATCATTGCCTGTGTGTTTGGCGTTCCTCCCGTATCAAATAGCGGGCGACAGGAGGACTGTTCGTAAGCGCGCGTCTGCGGACAGTTCCGGTGATGGAAAAATGGTGGCATTTGCCGCTAAGTGCGGCAAATGCCACAAGACTTGTGAGAGAACCGAACCTTATCGAACAAGTCTAATAAATGAGAAGGAGGATGAAGTATGCTTAAATTTCTTGTTGCCCATACATTTGAAATAGATGATCCGGGGATTGCGGTGAATGAAATCCTGGAGCAGTTGGATATGGAACATGCCCTGCTTGAAAATTCCGCTGGTTTTATCTTTTGTTCCCTGAAGTTTATCAAATCAGGAACGGTGGGGGCGGTTTCCAAAGCCCTGCCCTTTGATGTAATCGGCTGTACTACCTGCGGCATTGCCGTGCCTGGCGCTATAGGTGAAGTAATGCTGGCAGTATTGGTACTGACGAGCGATGATTCTTTTTTCAAAACCGGCGTTTCGGAACCTCTGGAAGCCCGCGCGGAAGAGCGGATTGAGGAACTGTACCGGCGTTTATCCGGGGATGCCGAATCCCCTCCCTCTCTGGTATTTGCACTTGCAACCAATCCTGGCCAATTTTCCGGGGACATGGTGACGGATGTTCTGCACCGTCTGTCCGGGGGAAAACCTGTCTTTGGAACCATCGCCCTTGACGAGACCTCTGAGGAACGGATACCCCTGGTTATCTGTAATGGCGAGGCCTGTTCCGACCGGCTGGCCCTGCTTTTGGTATGCGGCGGCGCTGTGGAAAGCCGGTTTCATGTTGATTCCCTTCCGGCGATGCATACTTACGGGCTGTCGGCTCTTGTTACCGGCGCACAGGGTACAAAGCTTATCAGTATAAACAATATGCCCGCCGCCGGATTTCTGGAAAATATCGGCGTCATTTCCCATAACAAAACAGACGCCATCTACATGTTTCCGCTCATAGTTGATAATCATGACGGCGAGGAGCCGCGGCACTGCGGTATTTTCGGTGTAGAGGAGGACGGCGCCCTGCTGTGCAGCAGCGCTATTGCTGAAGGGGCTACATTGAAACTTGTGAACGAGGTACAGGAACAGATACTGCGCAGTTCGGAGCAGTTTGCCGAAATGCTTAAAAACGAGAATGTTCAACATGGGCATTTAATTTTTTCCTGTTTTGGACGGAGCGCGCCCCTTGTGGATTTGAAGGATGAGCTAGAGCTGTACGAAAAATATATAAAGGAAAAGCCCTATGTGGTTATCTATTCCAGGGGCGAGTTCTGTCCGGTATATGACGAGCAGGGCAAAATCCGTAACAGTTTTCGTCAGTATAGTATAATTTCCGCGGGTTTTTAAAGAACAGCGTTGATTTGTGTCCGGCTGTAAACCGGCATTCTTTCAGTATGGTTTTTAGGATGGTTTGTGATGAAAAATGATTTACAGGCCCGAATAAATGAACTGGAAAATCAAAATAAACAACTCGAAAAAGAATACCGTTCTTTGTTCCGCCGGTATGAAATAACCCAGACGGCCATTGAACGTTCCAAAATATATATTGCTTCCAAAGACAAGCTCCTGACCGCGGTTATGCAGGAAAGGGACCGGCAGGAAGAATATTTCAGTCTTCTCCTTGAAAATACCCAGGAAATAATGCTCTTCCTGGACCAGAAACTGCGTTTTATTTACTGTTCCAAAATGTTCCTGTGCCTGGCGGGAATACCCGGCTTTGAGTCAATAAGCAACCGGGAATTCCGGGATGTGTTCTGCGGCGCTACAGATAAGGATTCCTTTGAATATCTTGTGGAACGCCTGCAAAGGTCGATGACGGAAGGCAAGCCCTATGTGAGAAACCATGTCATGGACATCGGGATGAAAGGCGAACCCCGGAATTATACAATATTCTTCGTCCCTATGATAAACGCGGAAGGAACCGCCCAGGGGATGTTGTTAGTGTTTCAGGACATAACCGATATATTGAAGGCCAAGGAACAGGCGGAACAGGCGAACAGGGCAAAGTCATCGTTCCTGGCCCGGATGAGCCATGAAATCCGCACTCCCATGAACGCCATTATTGGTATGGGCGAACTAACCCTGCGCGCTCTGGGGGAAAATAACATGGAACAGGCGGAAGAATATGTAAGCAGTATCCGCCACGCGGGGGATAATCTGCTTTCCATCATAAATGATATTCTTGATTTTTCAAAAATTGAATCCAGCAAAATTGAAATAATAAATACAGAGTATCTTTTTTCTTCACTCCTTAACGATGTATTGAGTATTATCCGCATGAGACTGAGCGAAAGCCCTATACTGCTTGTTACCCGGATTGACGGCGCCCTGCCCAGGGCTTTTCAGGGAGATGAAATCCGCGTCCGGCAGATTCTGCTGAATATCCTTGCCAATGCGGTTAAGTACACCAGGGAAGGGCATATCAGGCTGACAATCAGAAACGGCAGGGATACCTCTCCGGTAAAGGGAGAGACAATGCTCCTCCTGTTTGAAATCAGCGATACCGGCATAGGAGTAAAACCAGAAAACATAGAAAAACTCTTTGGGGTTTTTACCCGGTTTGACGCGAAGCATAACCGCGCCGTTGAGGGAACGGGCCGGGGGCTTGCCATAAGCCGCAGCCTGTGCCGGCTTATGGGCGGGGACATTACGGTGAAAAGCGTCTATAACCAGGGCAGTACCTTCACGATAGCCTTGCCCCAGGAAGTAGCCGACCCCGCGCCTTTTGTCCAGGTGGAACAGCCGGAAACAAAAAGCGTTCTGGTGTACGATACCCGTGAAGTCTGCGCGGAATCCCTGGTCTATATCGTGAATAACCTGGGGGTGGACTGCGCTGCCGCGTCAGGCTGGGATGATTTTCTGAAACGGCTCACGCAGAAAGCCTGGAGTTTTGTGTTTCTTTCAGACAAATGCTTTGATGAAGCCGGAAAAATTGTACGGGAAAAATTACCTGCCGCAACCCCGGTTTTTTTGACGGACTACGGTAAAACAACGCATCCCGGTATCCATGTCCTTGCTATGCCGGCACAGCCTGTTTCGGTAGCAAATATTTTAAACGGCAGGGGCGGCGATAAGAGCTACCGTAAAATAGGAAAACCGGGTATCCGTTTCATTGCCCCGGACGCGCGGATTCTTATCGTTGACGATATTAACACCAATCTGAACGTTGCCGAAGGGCTTATGTCCCCCTACAGGATGCGGGTCGACTGCTGTACCAGCGGGGTTGAATCCATCCGGCTTGTGAAGAAGAACTCCTACGACATTGTTTTTATGGATCACATGATGCCTGACATGGACGGCATAGAAGCCACCGCGGCAATCCGTACATGGGAAAACCAGCAGCGCAAAAATAAGCCGGTATTCCCGAACGACATACCCATTGTTGCCCTTACAGCCAACGCGATTTCCGGTATGCGGGAAATGTTTATCGAGAAAGGTTTTAACGATTATCTTTCAAAACCCATAGAAATATCCAAGCTGGATGAAATTCTGGCAAAATGGATTCCTATGAAAAAACAGCGAAAGCTGAATTCTCCCGGGGCTGCCGGACTCCGTGTCCAGCCTGCCGCCATTCCCCCGTCTCTGCCCCCCATTCAGGGGATAGACACTGCCGGAGGACTTGCCATGACCGGCGGCGTTGAAGCGGGTTACCGGAAAGTCCTCGCTTCGTTTTACCGTGACGCCCTTGAACGGCTTCCATTGCTGGAGAAGATCCCGGAAGAACAGGGATTTTCCGCTTTCACGATACAGGTACACGCCATCAAAAGCGCCGCCGCCACCATCGGCGCGGCAGAGCTTTCAAACGAAGCCGCCGCCCTGGAAAAAGCGGGAAAAGCCGGAGACACAGCGGCAATAAAGGAAAGGCTGCCGGAATTTTACAAAGGACTCAAAAAAATGACAGAAGGGATACGGAAAGCTCTGGAGACACGGGGAGAAGAAAATGAAATATCCGCCAGCGCCGCGTCCCCAGCGGAACTGGAACCCCGGTTTCGCGCGCTCAAGAACGCACTGGAAAGCCGGGATATTGAAACCGTGGACAGGCTTCTCGCGGAACTTGAAGGAAAAGCCCTGGATGAAGCGACAAGGCGAATCGTGGAAACCATTTCCGACCAGACGCTGATGAGTGAATTTGAAGCTGCCATAGAAACACTTGATGCCTTTGGACAGGAGCCGGCGCATGACAAATAAAAGAACGCCCGGCAGGGTTCCCGCTGTTTTCCGCCGCCTTATTCTCACTCCCGCGCGAAGAATTTGGGCGCCTTTCCGGCGCGAAGCGCCGGACACCGGGCTTTCCGCTCCAAGTCCTCGGAATTGCTTATGCAATTCCTGCGGGCTTTCCGCTACAATCCCTGGCGCGCGCCCGGCGGCGGCCAGCCCCAGGGCTGGCACGAAGATGAATTTACCGCCATTTTGCGGCAAATTCCATATTAGACCTGTTCGATAACCGGAAGATTATCGAACAGGTCTAACAGCTAACATGGCACGGGGTTTGAGTAAGTTGAATAAAAACTTCTTCGGCTTCGTGGTTAAAAAATTCTGCGGATCAAGTTTAGTTTATGGTGGAGATTAAATGAAATACCGCAAACTTATCACAAAGAATTTCCGCGAGCTTATCGTTGTTGTTTTTGCCTTTGTAGTCATGATTTTGCTGAGCTGTTTATATGTAGGCTTTACCATGGCCCGGCAAATGAATATCTACGCCGA
>JAISAF010000473.1 GCA_031266855.1 Spirochaetales bacterium | reverse complement strand
GGTACGCATAAGAAAAAAGGACTAACTTAAGGCGGCGGGAATTTTTTGGGCGCCTTTTTTTGGCCGCGCCCCGCGCGTCCAAAAAAACCGGGCTTTCCGCTGCAAGTCCTCGGATTTGCCAATGCAAATCCTGCGGGCTTTCCGCTCCAATCCCTGGCGCGCGCTACAAGCGGCTATAGCTATGCCATAAACGCAAGTCCGTTATACGCAATTTGCTGAAGCAAATTGCGCATAACGGACTCCATACCGGGAATCCGCGGGCCGCTCCCTGTAGTACCAGGCCGTACAAGCAGACCTGAAAAATCGTGAAGCGATTTTGCAAGTGTTCTTTCAACAGATCGGTCGCTCCGGCTGCCACCACCACGCTTTCAGTCACCTGTCACGCTTGCAGGTCTGCCACCAGGCATGTAGCGAAGCGGAGTGCACGTCATTATCCCCACCGGCTGCCGGTACTTGCTTTAAATTCCGTTTTGTGATACGGTATTTTTATTGACGCCGCAGGGGAGGCGGCTGGCTAAAGCCGGCTAAAATGAAGGGAAATATGAAACATGCCTGGTTTTCCAAAAATGCGTATACTATTTCTTATTCTAAAATGACCAGTATGGCACAATTCTTGCTACAAACTGCCCCCCCCCATACTAAAAAAATATTTTTACTTAGTACAATTCCTTCATAACGCTTTTTTTCGGATTCTCCGCTGTTTTTTGCCGGACGGATTTTTCCGCGTCCGGCAGTTTAGCTATATCCCGGCTATGTATCATACGCCGTATTTCATAAACGCTCCTCCGTAAAAAACTTGCTCAAAGCCGCACGAGTACACACCGCGAACAAACAAAACGCCCCGTCCCGCTTCGCGGGAAATAAGGACGCCGTCGGCGCCCGGGGGGCAAGGTCTATGTTCGCGGAAGGAGCTTTCTTTTAATGAAAAAATTCAAATATAGTATTATAGCCTCGTTTATCGCCGCGCTGGCGCTGTTTGTTGTAAGCTGTTCCACAGGCGGGGACGATGATGATTATACGCCGCCTATTCCCATAGCCAGCGCGGAACAGCTTCAGAAAATCGGCGTGGACTATCCCTTAAACGGAAAGTACGAACTTACGGACAATATTACGCTGACAAACTGGATGCCCATAGGAGCCGTGCAGTCCACAGCTTTTAGCGGTGAATTTGACGGTAAGGGAAAGAGTATTACGCTGAACGGTTTTGACCCTGCGGCGTACAACAAAACCGTTATGATCAGTGGAGACGATTGGTCCGCAATAATGGCTCCTCTTGGCGTTTTCTGGCACAGTAGCAACGCCGAAATAAAAAACTTCGATTTGGAATTGAATATAGGAACCGGAGGCGCACTGGCATTAACAAGTACTGCCGAATTTTTCGCAGTGAGCGGCGTTGTGGGATACGCGGAACAGACGACGGTGCGGGACATTTCCCTTTCGGGAACGCTGATAGTTTCCAGGGCTTCGGGGGGCATGGTTGTAGGCGGTATCGCGGGATTGATATACAAATCGGAAATTTCCGGCTGTGCTTCTTCTGTTACACTAACCGCTGCCGCTACCGCAGGTGGGGTTAGCGCTGGCGGAATCAGCGCCGTCTGTCTAGACAACCCGGCAGGCAAACAGGCAATCACAAACTGTAGCGTAACAGGAAATGTCAGTTCAACGGGAACAGACGAAGGTGACACTGGCGGAATCGTCGGACAGCTTAATGGTTCTGTTGAAAAATGTTCCATGACAGGTAATGTAAGCGCTATCGCAAGCGGGACGCAGGGAAGAATCAGAGCCGGTGGCATAGCTGGAATTTTTGGAGATGTCAGTAGCGGAAGCATCACAAACAGTTACGCAACGGGTACCGTAAGCGCCAACTCGGCAAACGCCCGTGCCCGCGCCGGCGGCATATCGGGAGACATTTATTGTGTAAACGGCGGCGCCCTTGTAGTAAGTTCCTGTTACGCCACGGGGAATGTAAGCGCTACAGGATCGAATGAGAGCGGAGTCGGCGGGGTAATCGGAAACGTTTCTATTGATGAAGACAATGGAGGAGGCACCGTTACTTTGCAAGCCTGCGCCGCCCTGAATCAGCAGGTAAGTATAAGCGGCTCCTATACGTCCATTGGTCGTGTTGTCGGCTATGCGTATGACGCTTCCTTAACCAACAACATCGCCGACAAAAACATGAGCGGTACATGGACGGATAAAGGCCCCACCGGGAAAGACGGCGCGGATCAAACCCTCCCCGCAAACCAGACTGTTTTTCAGTCAACCCTTGGCTGGGATTTCAGCACTGTATGGGAAATGGATAGTAACTATCCTGTCCTGCAAGGACAGCCCTAAGCGGCAGCCTGCAATCACGCGCAATTGCCTTCGGCAATTGCGCGGCCTTATTCTGAGCCGCCGGGCTGCTCGCAAAATCGCGGGCCAGACTGGACGCATAAGCAACCAGCCCCCCGTGCGAAGGGCCCATGGCTATCGCCATGTGCCCTTCGCTGTACAATATACTTTTTCGACTTAGCGGTAAATTTTTCTTTGCGGTACAGGTTTAGCGCGTTTGTCCGGTTTTGAACGGGATCTGGGCGTTCAATTCCTCTCTGGTCTGCCGTTCATATTCATTGACCGCGTCAATGTTATTTTTGAAGATTTCTTCCAGTACGGGATCAAAAAACCTGTGCCAGCTTTTATCGGCTGCCAGGCGGAATCCCCGGCGGACTTTGTGGGGAGACCCCGCGCCGGGATCAAAAAAGCGGATGCCTTCCCTGATTGCCCATTCTATGGGAGTGTAATAGCAGGCGGCGAAATGAAGATCCTTTATTTCGTTATATGCGCCCCAGTAGCGGCCCCAGAGGTTTTCGCCCTTGCGTATCAGAAAAGCCAGGGCAAGGGGTTTTTCTGTATCCGCATCTGTATTTGTATCCGCGTGCGGCCCTGTCCGCCGGGCTTCCACAAAAGCTATATTTTTTCGGAAATCCTTTTCCAGACACAGAAAAAAGTCCTCGTTGATATAGCGGGCGTCCCAGGGAATGAACTTGTCATTAGTCAGGGTAAAAAGCTCGAACATCCGGCGGAAGTGTTCCTTCGTGGCCTGTTCCCCACACACGACGCGTATGTTTATCCCCTGCTGCTCCGGGTGATGGTACTCCTTGCGGATATTTTTCCTCTGGTTTTTGTCAAAACGCGCGAGATAATCGTCAAATGTCTGGTAATTGCTGTTTTCCCACACAAAATGGGAATGCTCCCAGGCCGTGTAGCCGAAATCCGCGAGGCTTTCACCCCAGACCGGATCGGCAAAAAGGATGTGGAGACCCGCAATTCCGTTTTTGCGGCAGATGTTTTCCGCCGCGGAGAGAAAAATGCGCGTAACGGAAAGCGGGTCCATGTCCGCCGTGTACAGGAAGCGGTAGCCTTCGGCGGGAGTCGCGGGAATTACGCCTACAAGTTTCGGGTACCAGGGCCTGCCCAGGGACGCGGCGGCTTCGGCCCAGAAGTAATCGTAGACGTATTCGCCGCGGCTTGAAGTCCGCAGATAAAAAGGCGCGGCGGCTACAAGTTTTTCCTTATCCCACAGGGTCAGGTGCAGGGGAAACCAGTGCGTTTCGGAAGCGACGCTGCCGGACTGTTCCAGCGCCGCGAGCCACTCCCAATCCAGAAAGGGAATCGTCCTGTCCGTGGTAAGACTGTTCCAGCCCTCCCGTGGAATTTCGGATATCGATTTAAATACTTTCAGTGTGTAATTTTTTTTCACGCTTTGTCTGCCAGGATAAGTATAGCGTATTCGGCAGCGGGGGAAAAGCCGCGTCGCCGCAGAGAGCGCGTACAGGCCGTTACAGAAAAGACCACGCAAAATCGCGCGGGGCCTGGTTATACGCACGGGCCGGTTCACCGCGGCTAATTGCCTGACGGCATTTAGCCGACCGCGGAATTGCCACGGCAATTCCACGGTCGGCCGCTGGGGCGCGCGCCAGGGATTGCAGCGGAAATCCTTTTTTACCGCGAAGCGGTAAAAAAGATTGGAGCGGAAAGCCCGCCCCCGGCGCGGAGCGCCGGGGGGGCGCCCAAATGCCCAAATCTAGAAGAGGGAAAATTTCTGTGCGGGTGTATCATAGTCCTGTCCCAGTGGGCGGGTTTACCCTTTTCGGGTTTTTATGATAGAATGGGCTAATAACAAATGGAAGGAGA
>JAISAF010000464.1 GCA_031266855.1 Spirochaetales bacterium | reverse complement strand
CCGGGGGGGGCGGCTGCACCCGCGGGGGGGTTTCCGCCCGACCCCGGCGCGCCGCTTTCATACACAGCGGCAAAAAGCCTGTCCAGATCAGCCCAGAAATCCTTCCGCCGGATTCTAAGGCCGCAGCCTGTTATCCTTTCAAAATCGCGCAGCATCGCGGAAAAAATTCCTCCCGCCCTGCCGGGAAACCTTAGCTGCGGGCGTACCGTCAGGCGCGACAAATACACAAGCCCGATAAGCGTCAGCGACCTGAGAAGACCTGTCTCCAGCGCGCCTTCTGTCAGGGGCCAGCTTCCCAGCATAAAAATCACCTTTCCGAAAGGCCGCAGACAGTGAAGCGCTGTTACCGTAAGAAGGAGGACAGCGTTCGGCAGTATCCGTATTTTCCTGCCGGAAAACCCGGCAAGCGCCATATACAAAACCGCGAGAAGGGCTTTTGCCGCCAGCGGGCCGGTATAGATAAATGGAAACACCGACACAAGGCCGCATAGAAAAATAACGTACGCAAGCCGGGTCTCCCCCGGTGTGCGGCCCTCCTCGCGCCCGTATTCCGCGTGTCCGTATCCCGGCCGGGGGGGAAGGACACGAATCCACTGGGATTTTTCCATCGCTGTCTGCGCGAAAAGACCCAAAAGAAGTCCCGTGGCGCAGCCGACGAGCAGAAAAGGAGGCGCGATAAGAACAGCCCCTTCCCCCAGAAAAAACGAGCGGGCAAGGAATATCTGCGTTACATTGCTCGCAAGCGAACCCAGAACGCCAATCCCGGCAAGACTCATTTTTTCTCCAAAAAGCCGCCCGCAGCCAAGCATCACAGCCGCACTGGCAATCGAACCCGCGGCGGAAAAAAGGAAAATATACGAAAACAGGGAACCGCCCACGACTGCCTGTCCCGCGATCTTCAGCAGACAGAGGGCCAGCGTAAAACGCGGCGGCTGCAGCCGTAAAGAAACAAGAAGCGGAAGATTGGCAAGGCCGATTCGCAGGAAGGGAAGCGGTTTTGGTATAAGAAACTCAAGGGTCGATAAAAAAAGGCAAAACGCGCCGAAAAAGGCAAGCTGGTTTTTATCAATATGCCGCGGCATCCACATCCCCTTCCGAGGCTTTCTGTTCCGCAACCCTCAGAAATACGCGGTTGGGCAGACAGGCAATCCACCCGCCGCGCTTTCCGATATGACCCATAGAAACGCAGAGCTTGTCCCTGCACGGCGAATCCAGTACCCCGGCCTCGCCCCCGCGTATCGCGATACGCGTTTCCCCTAAGGGGCCGGCGGCTGAGACTTCCCGCTCTTCATCCAGGGAATACACCAGAACCCGCGTCCCGTCCTGAATGTAAAGCCACCCGCCGCCGGCTTCCCCGCCGTAGGCATATAAAAAGGAAGACAGGCTTACAGCGAGGCTAAAAACAAGCGCGCAAATATCCATGGCGCGCAGACGGATTTTCATAAAAAAGCGCGGCGGGGAAAAATCAACCAAGCCCGCCGCAGAGCGGCTGAACTTGACTCATAGATTTTTTTAACCGCGAAGCCGGAGAAGGCTAAGAGCCTGTTCAATATCCGGCAAGCCTCTGGGCGGGCAATGGGGGCTGGTCGCAAAATTGCGTATGCCATTTTGCGACCAGCCCGTGCGTCCTGGCTGACCGCAAATTTGCGCTGGCAAATTCGCGGCCCGGCGCTGCGCGGCGCAAGGGATTGCAGCGGAAAGCCCACAGGATTTGCATGAGCAAATCCGAGGACTTGGAGCGGAAAGCCCGGTTTTTTTGCCCGCCCGCGGGCAAAAAAAGGCGCCCAAAAAATATTAATCCGCGGTTTCAATGCTGTCTGTATCATCGTATCTTTCGGGAAAACGAAAACCCCTCTTCTTCATTAACCGGAAACAGGAGTCCCACTATTAAATACACGGCGATTCCTACGCCCAAAAGCGTGGGAAAGCCGCTGGACACGGACAGTATTCTCGCCAGGGCGCTGCCGGCAACGGAAAGGCCGCCATTCATGCCCCAGGCCCAGGGCATAAGGTGGGGTTTTGATTCCTGTAAAGCGTCCAATCCGTTTGGATAGGGCATGCCCATAAAGAAGGCCACTGGAGCGATAACGAGTGACGCGGCAAGAATCCGCACCGCGAGTGTCGAAGAGTGATACGACATCAGAACGCGGTCCAGCCCGAAAACATAAAAGAAAAGCCCCGCGGCAATAAGCACCGCGGCTCCAGGAATTATCCATCTGCGGTACTCCTTGAAGTAGCTCGAACTTAAATTGCCCAGCGCGGAAAAAATCAGCATAACGGTGATTACAATACTCGTAGAATACGTCGGGTTGGAAAGAAAGACCGACAGCCGCTGAATCAGGTAAATTTCGATTAACATATACCCCAGGCCCAGGCCCGCGTAATACAGAATAACCCCGACGGTTCCACTGCGGTTTTGGGAAATTTCCTTCCAGCGGACAATCACGGGCAGAAGGATAACAAGAAGCCCGAAGATGCAGGCCTGTACCAGCATACCGAGGAGAAGGAGATAGCCCCATTCCTCAGACACGTCCTCCATCTGATCCAGATACATGGGCAGCCTGCCCAGCTTGAGGAAACCGGAATAGTAGGGCCGCGCATCCCGCATCGGCCTGATGTCAAAAACATACTGTTCCTCTATCGCCGGTTCGTTCCCCGCGAAAAACTCTGGAATCGAAGTGCGGTACATGTCGGCATTGGTAAAACTTTCCACGCTCGCGCCATTCTGTTTCCCAAAATGATCCTGATACACACCCAGAAGAATGCCGATTTCCCGTTTCGGCAGATTCGCGCCAGGCACATAGAGGGGATCAAAAGAACGGGTTTTTACAAAATTATTCAGATCATACAAATCCCCTTCGGTAAAAGGAGTTTTTTTAACGAGAATTGTCGTTGTTGACATAAAAAGGCCAAAGTAATAGAGATTCTGTTCCGGTTCCCGCATCCCGGCTTCCTTCATCGCCAGGATAACGGTATTGAGCAGCTTCAGAACATTGCGGGGCGGATTCAGGCGATCCCACACCGTCAGCGAAAGAATTCCGTTCGGTTTCAGGCTGGCGAAGTATTCCTTGAAAGCCTCTACCGTATATTTGTAATCCTCGTGTACCGGATATCCGCCGGAGTCGGACAGGCCGATGGAGTCAACCAGGCTAATCTCAATAAGGTCATAGGAATTTTCATGGTCAAGGCAGTAGGCCCGCGGCTCGCCCTGAATCACATTAAGATTGCCTAAATTAAAAAGATCCCCGGTAAAACGGGTAAGATTCCTGTCCTCGCGCAGCAGGTCAATCATCTCGGAAGAGGGTTCCACAATATCAATCGATCCCGCACCCTTATAACGGGCAACCTGGGCGTTGATACCGCCGCTCAAATTGACAAGAAGCACATCAGGATTGGAAATAATCGTATAGGGCGCCGCCATCGGCAGGTAATCCATGTAGGCCCGCTCATCATCCCGCAAAGTCCCCATAATACCAATAGGGCCGGAACCATCAATGAAAAGCCCCCAGTAGAGCTGGCTGGAAATATTCGGAATTTTCAGCGCCGCGTTATCTGAAAGCCCCGGGGCAAAATGAAAATACTGCGAAGCGTATACATGAAACTCTCCCCCCGGCCCGTAGGAATGATGAACCAGTTTTGAATCAGGATACTTGCGCACATAGCTAATCGCCTTGTGATCGGATACGCGGATATCCCCCCAGAAAAAAGCGAAACACACCGAACACAGCGCCGAAACGACCAGCGGCAAAAGCTGGGCAGTGGAAAACTGAAAACTGCACGTCATGTCATCCGAAATGACACAGGTAAAAAGCGCGGCAATGATGGACAGCCCCAGAATCGGCAGAAGGAGATAGCGCGGCGGCAGAAAAAACATAAAAACAATAATGAAAAACCCGCCAACGCCCGAACCAATCATATTCCAGAAATACACCTTCTGGATATGACCACGCAGGGAAATAAAAGCCACGCCGGTAAAAGTGGCAATCACAAAAAACGGCACACCGTAGATAATGTAGTACGCGCCAATAAACCACAACTGCCGTGAATCCGAAGCCAGAAAAAACGGATTAAACGGCACAAGCTGCGCGATAATCACCGTCAGCGACATAAGAAGCGGCAGACTGATGGCACAGACAGACAGAACGATCTCCGACCAGCGCTCCACCCACTCCGAAAGAAACGTAAGAATAATTCCCGACAGACCAATACCAAGAAGAGCCGTGGAAATAACCAGCGATCCAAAATTCGACCAGTTGCCTACGGAAAAAATCCGCATCACATACAGTTCATACGAAATTCCCGCAATCGAAATAAAAAAAAGCGCAATCAATTTAGAATTCTTATTCATACTACAGAGAATAGCAAATTACGCGGGGATTCACAACCGCCCACGCTCTTCACCTTGGATAACCGAATAGAAATTTTTGTTTTGGGCGCATTTTTGGCGCTCCGCGCCAAAAACCGGGCTTTCCGGGGGTTCCGCCCGGTCGCTCCGCGCCCGGACCGCTTCGCGCCCCTACCAGCCCTGGCGCCGCGCAGCGACGGGCCGCGAATTTGCCAGCGCAAATTCGCGGCCAGCCAGGACGCATGGGCATCCGCAGGGTTTGCCGCAGACCGGAAAAACTTTCCGTTTATCTTCGGCAGATACGTTTTCCCGGAAGACCTGTTCGCTTCCTCTATCGTTGAAATCCCGGCAAGCCGTAATTCCTTCAC
>JAISAF010000451.1 GCA_031266855.1 Spirochaetales bacterium | reverse complement strand
ATCACCAACCGGCTGCCGCCACCACGCTTTTAGCTGCCTGTTACGCTTGCAGCTTCAAAACTGCGCAAGGGATTGCAGCGGAAAGCCCGCAGGATTTGCATGGGCAAATCCGAGGACTTGCAGCGGAAAGCCCGCCCAAAAAAATGCGCCCCTCTTTGACAGGGAACCCTGTCCGCGCGGCGTCTCTAATGAAAAACAAGAAGCTCCCGCTGCGGCGCGTCTCCCGAAACCAGAGGCCGCCCGTCCTTTATAATAACATTTATTTCGCTGCGCATACCATAATCGCCAAAGTAAATACCCGGTTCCACGGAAAAACAGGAACCCTCAAGAAGGAATCTGCTGTCAAGGAACTCCACCGAATCAAGATTGACCCCGCAGCCGTGTACCTCCGTGTCAATCCCGTGACCCGTCCTGTGGCGCAAAGCTCCCGCGTAACCCGCCCCGGCAAGCAGAGCGCGCACGTGAGCATCCACATCCATGCCCCTCGGCGGCCTTCCCGCTGCGCCCGTTTTGCCCGCTTCCAGAGCGGAAGCGATAAAATCGACCGCCCCATCCCGCGCCCGAACAAGAGCCGCGAAATCCTTTTCCATACGGGGAAGGGGACGCCTGCCCGTAAAACCCACCCAGGAAATATCGGCATACACCGCGCCAGGAGATTTCTTTTTCGCCCAAATATCAAACTGAACAATCTCCTGCCTGCCGATAGGACAGCCCCTGCCTTCAATACCGTAATGGGGATTCCCCGAATTGACACCGGCGGCGACAATAAGCCCCGGACTACAATTCAGCGAAGCCCCTTCAAGCTCCCCGGTAATCCAGGACAAAACCGTCCCCTCAAAAACCTCCCCCCGGCTCATGGCCTCTTCCAGACGGGCCCACACCGTTCGTATGACAGCATACAAATCGCGCGCCGCCCGCAGATGGGACTCAAAACCACCCGGATCCAGAAGCCCCAGAAACCTCTGCACAAGAGCCGCGGAAGAAACAAGCCGGAACCCCAAACCCTCCAAAAACACAGCAGTCCCATGATCAAGAAACGACAGCACCGGAAGCTCAGCGGAAAACTGACACGCCAAGCCCCTCCCGCCCAGCCGCGGCAGAACCTTATCCCGCAAAACGGCGCCCAGTTCTTCCCTCGAATAATACTCAAGCCGCTCACCAGGAACAGCCTCAAGAATATCCGCCTCAATACCATGTACGATTTTAAGCGCTTTAAGCGCGGAACCCCCTGCACAAACAGCATCCGCACAAACACTATCCGAGAAAACACCATCCGCGAAAACAACATAATACCAGGGCCGCGTGTTTTTCCCCCGCCCCAGCCGCGCCCCTGTCCCCGCCCCCCGATCCTCCCCGCGGATACTCACAAGAATAGACAACGACAACGCGTCCCTGCCATGAAAAGACGAAAAAAGCCATCCCCCCAGGTTTTCCCGGGAAATGGCCTCTCTCATTTTCTCAAAAGACACGGTTTGTATGGTGTACGGTAGTTGTACGGTTTAGGGCTGTACGGTTTTCTACGCTATTTCTTCAGTATTCCAGCGCGGGCTCTTCCACATTAAACGGAGCCGTATCCTGATTCGGATTAATAACCCCATAAGAAACATCGCGCATATCCTTCTTCAAAAAAAGCCGCGCATGGGAAAACTTACCATCCTTCCAGAAAATAAGCATATACGGATACGCCGGATTATTCCCCCACACGATCTCCCCCTTCGCCTGAACACCCCCCTTACTCGACGACTGAGAAAACCACGCATGCGGCAGATACGTCGTCGCATAGGACATCCTGCTCGTAATATACATAACCTTCCACCCCAAAGCATGCGGATAAATCTTCTCAATCAAAAAAGACCGGACATAGTATTGGGACTCCTCCGCACAGACCTTACCCGACACCACAATAAGCAAAACAGCCAATACGGCACAGAGTTTCTTCATCGCATTACCTCCGAACAAAGAATCACCATTAATATAATTATTATAGCAGATAAGATTCACAAATTCAAGAAGAAAACAAAGCGAAATTTGGGCGCGTTTGTTTGCCCGCCCTAAGCGGGCAAACAAACCGGGCTTTCCGCTCCAAGTCCTCGGAAGCGCCCATGCGCTTCCTGTGGGCTTTCCGCTACAATCCCTCGCGCGCGCACCAGCGGGTAAGCAGCGCCGCAAAATCGCGGCGCTATCCCGCCTGGTACCCGGCGGCGGCGTTCCGCCGCCGCGCCTGGCCGATAACCCCCGAGGATTTTTGCACAGCACAAATCCTCGGGCCGCCACTACCCGCGGAATTGCCAGCGGCAATTCCGCGGTTGCCACCAAGCGCGTAGCGAATATGATATGAATAAAAAATCAGAAAACCCGCAACGCGCCAGGTCCGCCCCGCGCGGACCCGCCATCAGGCAGAGTTCTTCGCGGTCGGTTTTGCCGGACTCTTCTCCGTGCCCTTCTGCGCCTTCTCCCCAGCCGTAGCCGCGGAAGCCGCCCCATCCCCCGTCTTCCCAGCGGAATCCGGCCCCTTTTTGGAACCCGCGCTCCCCGAAGAACCCTTCTTATTATCCGTTATATAGAACCCGCTCCCCTTGAAAATGATCCCCGCGCCGCCCCCAATCAGCCTGCGCACAGCTCTGCCGCATTTTGGACAAGCCTTCAAAGGAGGGTCAGACATATTCTGCAATACTTCGAACCTATGCTTACAACTCTTGCACTCATATTCATATGTAGGCATTTTTCCGTGTCTCCTGAAAAAAAAATGAAGATGCTAATATACATTAAATATACCCCCTTTGCCCACATTCGGCAAGAGTCCCCAAAAAAGGAAACTCCTATCGGAAAGCGACCGTCTTCGGGCGCATTCCGTGACCGCGTAAGCGGTCACTACAATCCATACTTATCACGCCCAAATAAATGCACGCAGACAGCGTGTGATTTTACCAACAACACGGGCGAGAGGCTCAAAAAAGGTTGTGCCGTGTACAAAATTCGAAGAGCCGATAAGCAACCGTCTTCAGGCGCATTCCGTGGGCGTTTTAAGCGCCCACGGAACTAAATAAGGCCGTAAAAGCAGACCTGAAAAATTGTGAAGCGAGTTTGCGCTGCCGCTGCGCGGCGTCAGGGAGTGCAGCGGAAAGCCTTTTTTACCGCTTCGCGGTAAAATAGATTGAAGCGGCATTAAACCCCAAAAGGTGCCAGGTACGTTTTTACGTTTCACGGAATAGCGTAACATTTTAGAATGTACTATCTTAAAACGTACCTGGCACTTTTTAAAGCTGCCGCCGCGCGAGGGGGCTGGTCGCGAATTTGC
>JAISAF010000361.1 GCA_031266855.1 Spirochaetales bacterium | reverse complement strand
GCCAGCCTCTTGCGCGGCCCGGGGGTTTTCAAAATATTGGAACAGGCTCTAAGAAGTTTTCTTTATTATTTTACTTCTTCGGCTTTGCGGTTCATATTTATGCGGTTTTGTGGGATTTACCGCTGTTTGCGGCAAATCCCACGGGACTTGTGAGAGAAGCAAAAAGCTTATCAGACAAGTCTATTTTATGTTACCGCTATTCCACTTTGAATTTTGATATTTCTCTAACCAGCACATCAATGTTTTCCTTGTTCTTTCCGCTGATGATATTTACGCGATTGACCGCCACATTGATCTGTTCCGCTCCGGTGGCCATCTCGTTCATTCCGTTGGTGATCTCCTGTGTCGCCAGTTCCAGATTTTTACTTTCCTGTATTACCTGATGGCTGCCTTCAAGCATCTCCTGTGAACCGCCTTTGACCATTTGGGTCGCTTCGTTCAACTGCCCGATAGCTTCCAATATTTGCTTGCTCCCCGCGCCCTGTTCCTCCATGGCGTTACGGATATTTTCTTCCTGGTCGGACACGGTTTTAACCCCGCTGTCTATTGCCACAAACTTTTTGAGTACGTTGTCAGCGGATTTGGTTATCTTATCGATAGAATTTTTAATCTTTTTAAGTACCTCGGAAATAGTTTTTGACTGTTCGCCGGAATTTTCGGCCAGCTTGCGTATTTCGTCAGACACAACGGCGAAGCCTTTTCCCGCTTCTCCGGCGTGGGCCGCTTCAATGGCGGCATTCATTGATAAGAGGTTGGTCTGGCTGGCTATGTTTTCCATCACCGCGTTTATCTCCAAAAGCCCCTCGGATTCCTTGGCGATTCCCTGGATGTCCGTTGCTACTTCCTGAAGGCCCGTCCGTCCCACTTCGGATGCGTTCATCAGTTCCTGAACGCTGTCGGCGTTTTTGACGAGGGTTTGGGTAACAGACTGGATATTGGCGAGCATTTCCTCAATCGCTGAAGAAGACTGCGCGACGCTGATACTCTGCCTGTCCACATGGTTTGAGAGTTTGTCGATGTTGACGGTGATCTGTTCCATAGTGGTGTTGGTTTCGATAACGCTGGCCGATTGGTTAATGACCCGTGTTTTTATACTCTGAATATTGGCGGTGATTTCATTGATCGCCGTGGCGGTTTCGCTCATGTTACTTGCAAGTTCGTTTCCGATGCCGGAGAGGGCGGAACTTTGATTTCTGATGGCCATAATCAGGTTCCTGATCCTGTCTATCGTGAAATTGATATACCTCGCCAGTTCCCCAACTTCATCCTTTGACTGTATATCAATCTGGCGGGTCAGGTCCCCTTCGGAGATATCTTTCAGGATTGTCATTGTCCGCACAATGGGACGGCTGATGGAACGGGAGATAATAAAAGCCCCCGCGGTCATGGCGGCAAGCGTTGCCGCGCCTATACAAATAATAATGAGGAACATCCGGTTGACCGGTTTCATAATATCAGTGTACGAAGTTGCTATCGCCAGACTCCAGGGGTTCGCAGAATTACCCACGGTAAACGGGGACAAATAGATCATCATATCCCCTGCTATGAAATCTATAGGAGTTCCGGTGGTAACGGCATTAATCCAGTCATTTAAATGGCCGCCTACAATATCGCCTTCGGTATCCCGCATATTTTTCCCATTACGGCTGGGATCAAAGTGGGCTATATTATGACCGCCTGAACTAAAGACCGCCGCCACCCCGTTTCCAAAGGGTTTTAGATTATTTACCATAGTTTGAACCCCGCCGAGCTCGATATCAATGCCTACAACGCCGACCGTTTCACCCCTGCTGTTTTTAATGGGCACCGCCATGCTGGGAACAACAAAGTTCTTTCCGCCTACCGTATAGAAAAAGGGTTCGGTAAGCGCCTCTTTCCCGGTGGTCATGGCGATAGTGTAATAGTCTTCCTTATCGAATCCCGCGGGCAAGGCTTCCGCAAAAGGCTTCCCATCCTGCCCCAGCGCCCAGACTACCGCAAAGCGTCCGGTACTACCCGTGCCCGGGGCGTTTGCGTAGTGCGCGTCAATGCCGTCCAGGGCGTTGGGCTTCCAGGCGCTGTATATATCGACCACCTCTGGATGCGCCTCTATATACCCCCGGAGCATCATATTGAAAAAATTACGCCGGTTCGCGACGGATATGGTTTCATACTGGCTCATAACCTCCGCCAGAGTCCGGGCGGCGTCCATGTAGATTTCAAGGTAACGCCCTACCTTTTCAGCGTTTTCCATCGCGATACTTGCCGCGCTTTCATGGGCCATGAGGTCAATCTGGGTACGGGAAAAGAATAGCGCGAATGCCGCTAAAATCCCAATGCCGATGACATTCAGCACCGTAAGAATGAGTATGAGTTTTGTACCAATTCTCATAATATTTTATCTCCCTTATTTTGTATGGATTATATTCTACAACATATAGATATAGTCCAAATGTTTACTATCATATTCCTGAAGAAAGAATAGCAGCCATTCAATTCTGGAAAGGATTTCATGATAATTGTGAAGCAAATTGCGCTTAACGTTCCAACTGGCAGGACAGTTTGCCGGACCGGATACGGGCTTTGCGAAGCAAAGCCTGATGGCTGGTAAAATGTGGCAAAGGTTTACATCGGGGAATGCCCCGTGCGAACCGCGGACCGCAGCGTAAGCGGATCTGTTATGCGATAGAAAATTGCTCTATTATTTCTTAACTATTTTACATATTTCTTATTATTTCAAATTCATTTTTATATCGAAGCCGCGGGGTTTCCGAACAGACCTCTTATCAAATGATTCCTTCAATTCCTTTTTTTATATAAAATGGTACTTTCGTATGATTTACTACTGTATATTCAGTTTTATTGTCATTTTTTTTAATTATTAATTCGGTTATTCCATATTGTGTTCTATTTTGTGAAATAGTTTTTACATAATTATGAAAACCGGGAATGATATTTGGATAATTTTTCAATATATTAAATACAATATTATTTTGAGTATTTATTTTTATGGAATATTGATACTTACTAGCTGAACAGCCGGATAACATTAAAATACTTGTCCAAACAGAACTTTTCACATAGCCATCGTATTATTTTTTTAATTTTCTGTCAATAGTCTTTATATAATTTTACAAAAATTTTAATTTTTCTGTCGTATAACGTTCCGGCTGTATGACTACCGCAAGAGGAATTACCACGAAGTCGAAGAAGTGAAATAAGGGAAGAATAGATTAAAAGGCCGGGGTATCTTTGCGAAAAGTGAAAATAACTTGCCGTTATGTGCACTAACCTGGTCCCAATTCGAAAGGAGATGATTATACTGTACCTCAAAGAACAATTTACCGCTAAGCCGAAAACTGGCAAGGGCGAAGAAGCACTGGCAAGGGCGAAGAAGCAAAAGAAGGAAGGAAATTATGGTATCTAACGCGGCGCAGGCTCCAGTCTGCGCCGAACGGATTATTCTGGTTGAACGGATAAAATGAATGAGTGATGCCCTGCTGCCTGGCTTTGCAAGGCTGGAGCCTTGCTGCTAACACGGCGTAGTCTGGAGACTACGCCGAGCGGGGGCAGGGAAAGCCATGTTTCTTTTTTTACTTCTTCGACTTAGCGGTGATTTTTTTTTGCGCTGGTGCGCGCGCAAGGGATAGGATCGGAAATCCCACAGGAAGCGCATCGGCGCTTCCGAGGAATTGGAGCGGATAGCCCGGTTTTTTTGTCCGCGTGTGCGGACAAGAAAATGCGCCCGAAAACTAAATGCCGTGATTCTTTGGGCGGTCTTGATATTTTTGGGGTTGCGGGGATACACTTGAGGGAATATGAAGAATATAGGGATTATTGGGTTTGGAAATATGGGTGAGGCTTTCGCGGCTGGGTTGAGGAATAAATTCGGGAGCGCGAATTTTGGGGTCGTGGAGAAGGTTGCGGCGCGGATGGAGGTGGCTGTGGGGAGTTACGCGGCTCGTGATTTTACTGGCGATTTCCGGGGGCTGCTTGACTTCGCGGATGTTACGATTATCGCGGTGAAGCCTCAGGACGCGGCTCTTGTTGTGAGGGAGCTTGGTCCGTATTCGAAGGGGAGAAAGTTCGTGGCTATTGTGGCGGGGAAGCCGCTGGCTTTTTATCGTGAGTATTTGAAGACGCCGTATCTGGCGCGTTGTATGCCGAATATTGCGGCGATGTATCAGAAGGCGGCTGTGGGGGTTTGTTTTCCTGGCGCTCAGGGGGATGTGCGGAAGTTTGAGGTTTTCCGGGGCGAGGTTCTGGATTTGGTTTCTGCCGCGGGGGAGGCTTGGGAGATACCGGAGGGGCTTATGCCTGTGATTACCGGGCTTTCCGGTTCGGGGATTGCGTATGTGTTTGCTTTTGTTCATGCCCTGGCGATGGGCGGGGTGAAGGCTGGTTTGGGATATGAGAGGTCCCGCGATGTGGCTGTGCGGGTGCTGGAGGGGGCGGCGGCTGTTTTGCGTGGGACGAAGGATTCGCCGGCGAATCTTATTGCGAAGGTCTGTTCTCCGGCGGGGACTACTGTCGCGGGGATTGAGGTTTTGGAGGAGGCGGCTTTTACCGCGGCTGTGATGCGGGCTGTGGGGGAGGCTGCTTCGCGGGCTGAGCAGATGGAAGGTGTGCAGAATGATTGATTTGAAATTTTTGAAGGACAACCTGGAGGCGGTGGAAAAGAATATCCGGGATCGCGCTATGCGGGCGGACGCGGCGGGTGTGGTGAGGCTGTATGATGAGCGTAGCGCTTTGATTAGGGAGGCTGATGATTTGCGTTCCCGCCGTAATGAGAATGCCGCGAAGATGAAGGGCGGGCTTTCCGATGGGGAGCGGGCGGCTTTTATTGAGGATGGGAAAAACCTGAAGGCGGAGATTGCGTTAGTCGAAAAGCGGCTGGAAGAGACGGAGAAGGAGCTTGCTGTTGCCGCCTCACGTATTCCTAATATGGCGCATCCTGATGCTCCTGTGGGCAGGGAGGACAAGGATAATCTTGAGATAAAGAGATGCGGGAAACCGGCGGTTTTTTCTTTTAAGGCTCTGGATCATGTTCAGCTTGGTGAGAAACTTGATCTGATTGATTTTGATACCGCTACGAGGGTGTCGGGGACGAAGTTTTATTATCTTAAAAACGAGGCGGTTTTTCTGGAGCTTGCGTTGACGCGCTATGCTTTGGATATTCTTGTGAAGAGGGGTTTTACTCCGGTGATTACGCCGGATATCGCGAAGGAGGAGATCCTTGAGGGTATCGGTTTTAATCCGCGGGGGGAGGAGAGTAATATTTACGCTCTTGAGGGGACTGGTTCCTGTCTGGTAGGTACGGCGGAGATTACCCTGGGGGGCTATCATGCGGATAGTATTCTTGATAAGGAAAGGCTTCCTATTCAGATGGCTGGTTTGTCGCACTGTTTCCGCCGCGAGGCGGGCGCCGCGGGTCAGTTCTCGAAGGGGCTTTACCGGGTTCATCAGTTTTCCAAGGTGGAGATGTTTGTGTACTGTTTGCCGGAGGATTCTGAAGCCTGGCATGGGAGGATTCTGGATATTGAGGAGGAAATTTTTTCCGGTCTTGATATACCGTACCGCGTTGTGGATACCTGTACCGGCGACTTGGGCGCTCCGGCGTACCGCAAGTTCGATATAGAGGCGTGGATGCCTGGCCGGGGCGGGGAGGGGGAGTGGGGGGAAGTAACCAGCACTTCCAATTGTACGGATTACCAGGCCCGCCGTCTGGGTGTCCGTTATAAGGATGGGAATAAAACGCGTTATGTACACATGCTCAACGGCACGGCGATTGCTCTTTCACGTGGTATCATCGCTATACTGGAAAATTTCCAGCAGGCTGATGGCTCGGTAAAAATTCCTTCGAACCTTGTTCCTTATACGGGCTTTGATTCTATAAAGCCGCGAAAGCCGCGCTGATAATGGGCCGCGCCTTTATTGTTGCCGAGATTGGAACTTCCCACGGGGGCGACCTTGAGCGTGCCCGCGATTTGGTGATGGCGGCGGCTTCCTGCGGGGCCGATGCCGCGAAGTTCCAGTGTGTCTATGCTGATGAGATTCTTCATCCCGCCGCTGGCAGGGTGCGGCTGCCGGGCGGCGATATTGCCTTGTATGAGCGTTTTCGCGCTCTTGAACGGGGGCGGGATTTCTATGAGCGGCTCAAGGCGATAACCGAAGAGGCGGGGCTTGTGTTTATCTGCTCGCCTTTTGGAATACAAAGCGCCCGCGTTCTTCGCGATATTGGAACTCCGGCGGTTAAGGTCGCTTCGCCGGAACTGAATCATTTTCCGCTTTTGCGGGAAATCGCTTCCTTTGGCTGTTCGATTATTCTGTCTACCGGCGTTTCGACCCTCGCTGATATTGAAAGGGCCCTTGCGGCGCTGCGCGAAAACTCCGGGGTCGGGTTGAAGTCCGATATAACGCTTTTACACTGTGTTACTTCCTATCCCGCGCCGGAGGAGGAGTACAATATCCGCGTTATTCCGAATCTGGCCGCTGTGTTTGGTCTGCCGGCGGGGGTTTCGGATCACTCCCGTGATCCGGTTCTGGTTCCTGTGCTTTCGGTTCTTTATGGAGCGGCGATGATTGAAAAGCATTTTACTCTTGATACCGCGGGCGGGGGGCTGGACGATCCTATAGCCCTTCCTCCACGGGCTTTTACTATGCTGGTACGGGAAGTGCGTGCCGCGGAGACTGAACGGGCCGCGGGCCGTACCGGCGAAGCTCTTGAGGCAATTGAAGCTGCCTGTGGCAGGGACAGGGTGCGCCGCGTCCTGGGAAACGGCGTGAAAACCCTTGCCGCGGCGGAAGCGCTGAACTACGCGACGACGCGCCGCGGCCTTCATGCCTGTATGGAAATTGCCGCGGGGGAAAAATTCAGCGCCGCGAATACCGCTATCCTCAGAAGCGAGAAGAACCTGCGTCCCGGACTGGGGCCGGAATTCCGCGATCTTATTCTGGGTGTCCGCGCGGCGCGTACTGTTCCCGCCGGGCAGGGGATTACCTGGAGCGACCTTCTGGCATGAGTATGTATGACGCGGTTGTTACTGGCGGCGGGCTGGGCGGAATGACAGCCGCCCTGTATCTGGCGGGGAGGGGACTCAAGACCCTTGTTCTTGAGCAGAACCATCAGCCAGGCGGTAATATGTCGGGGTTCCGGCGCGGGCAGTTTTATTTTGATGGGGGCGATCAGTCCTTTGAGAGTCTGGGAATCGTGTTCCCGGTGTTCGCGGAGCTGGGTATTCTTGACAGGGTAACATGGCATAAGCCCCGTTTCAGGATGGCGGCCGCTGATTTTGATTTTTTTGTGGATTCCCTTGAACATGCTGAAAACGCGCTTGCCGCCGCTTTTCCGCGGGAGGAAGGGATTCATACGCTTTTTCGTGAAATCCGTGAAGTTTCCCGTTTTATCGGCGCGCATTCCAGCCCCTGGAGTTTTCCTTTACTCCAGGACTTTTCCGTGGGAAAACTCCTGAGCTTCGCGCCCTGGTTTTTCAGGCTGCGGCGCTGGCTTACCTGGAAGTACCGGGAGAAAGTCTGCGCCTGTATAAAAGACCCCAGCCTTCGCGCATGGTTTTCGCGCATCGGCTATTACCGGATGCCGTTTATTTTTTTTGCCGGATTCTGGCATTTATGGATACACGACTACTGGTACCCGCAGGGAGGCATGCAGGCCCTGTACGATGTTCTGGTCCGGCGTTTGCGGGAATTAGGAGGCGAAATCCGCCTGTCCCGCCGTGTCTCAAAAATTGAAACAAAAGGCAGCAGTGCCGTGTCCCTGATTACGGATACCGCGGAAGTGTACAGCGCGAAACATTTTATTTATGCGGGCGATTATAAAAAACTCGTTGGAGAGATTGCGCCTGACGTGTTCCGGCCGTCCTTCGCGAAGAAGGTACGCGAAGCGAAACTGACCGAAGAGCTTTTCAGCGTTTACCTGGGCCTCGACATTGGCGTGGATGAAATGCACAAGCGGCTTGGCGCCCAGCATGTATTTTACTTTCCGAACTATGAAACGATCTTTCCTCAGGCGGATTCGCCCGCCGGTATACACAGCAGGATGTGGATGCTCGTGAACCATTTCGGCAGGGAGAATCCCGGCGCCGCGCCGCACGGCGCTACAACTCTTGTGCTGCAAACCTACAGCGCCTGGGACTGGCAGGACCGCTGGCATAGCGGGAACGGGCAGCTTCCCCGGCCCGGCGGGTACAAACATCTCAAAGACTCTACAGCCGGTGAACTGCTTCGCGGCGCGCAAAGGATTCTTCCCGGCCTTGAAACAAAAATCCTGTACCAGGACGCGGGAACCCCGCACAGCACGGAAAGGTTTACCCTGAACAGCCGCGGCTCTTCAGGCGGCTGGTGCTATGGAGACCGGGAATCCCTGGTGTACCGCAGCCGCTGGAAAAATCTGATACGCACACCCCTGGAAAATCTTTTTGTGTGCGGTCATTACAGCCTGTGGCCCGGCGGCGTTATCTGCGCGGCACTAAGCGGAAAAATCGCCGCGAACCTCGCGACAGGACGGAAAGCACTGGATAAATTCTGAAAAAAATCCGAAAAGAAACTAAGAACCTGTTCAACATTTTTATTAAAAATTCGGGCGCATTTCGGGGCCGCTGGCGCGGCCCCGAAACCGGGCTTTCCGCTCCAAGTCCTCGGATTTGCTTATGCAAATCCTGCGGGCTTTCCGCTGCAATCCCTTGCGCGCGCACCAGCGGCAGCTTCCGGAATTGCCACAGGCAATTAGCTTGCGCGTAACCATGCGGTAAAAATTCTGTTAAGCGCTACCGCGCCCAGGGGTTTTCAAAATATTGAACAGGCTTTAAGAGCCTGTTCAAAAACTGGAAAAACCCTAAGTGCGCAAGGGGGGCTGGTCGCAAAATCGCGAAGCGATTTTGCGCGGCCGCTGCGCGGCGCAAGGGATTGGAGCGGAAATCCTTTTGGCGTAGCCAAAAGATTGAAGCGGAAAGCCCGGTTTTTTGCGGCACAGCCGCAAAAAATGCGCCCAAATTCTGATAATTATAAAGATATTGAACAAGGCTTTAAGGACTATCTGTAAACGGAAGGGCAATCTGTAATGATAAAAACGAAAAAAACGGATTCGTATTTTCGGAATTCAGGACACTGGAAAAAAACGCGGTTTTTTTTCTGCCTTGTGTATGGCCTTTTTTTCGCGCCGTGTTCCACGCAGGCGCAAAACTTTCTTCCCCAGGGAGAGGCCCCCGAAGTCTATCGTATTATAGAAATGCATAATTTCCGCAAACGCGAAAACGGAAAATATATAGGCGCGGCCTACCGGGAGATCCGGGGAACGCTCAGGCGCGGCGGCAAAAACGTGGATGGCGGTTTTGTTTATACCGGCAGATTTTACGTTCTTGAGGAAACAAAGCGGGCCGCCCGGCTTGCCGCCGCCCCTGTGGACGAATCGTTTCCCGCGGAAGTTTCCCTGAATCCTTTTGGCGCTGTCGAGGCGGGAAGCCCGGGGCGTTTTCCGACAATGCGGAGTTTTCCGGCTTTGCCCCGGGAGGCCATACGTGTGGGCGCGAACTGGCAGGCTCCCGCCGAGCGTATCCTGGATCCGCTTTTTTCCGGCAGTATCACGCCTGCGCCGGTTTATGTGGATTATACCTACACCGGGCCAGGGGAGTACAAAGGCTTTCCCGGTCATTATCTGAAAGCAAAGTATGCCATCCGCTACCACGGCGGTGAAAGCGCCGCCGCGGATCTGGATGAGGCCAGCGGGGTTCACGAGGCAAATATTTTCCTGCCTTCCGAAGCCGGCGGCCCGCGGCTTATCAGCGAGACTTTCAAGGAACAGTATCGCTACCGTGGCGGGCGCGAACTGTCTCTGGAAGGCACGGTTCTGACTTTTTTTGAAGGAGTGGTTCCTCTGGACCGGCCGGAAACCCTGAACCGCGTTGCCCGGCTTCTTCCCGCGAAGGTTCCAGCCGGGGACATTCCCGGTATTGAAGTGGAAAGCCGGCCAGAAGGTGTCGCGCTTACCGTCAATAACCTGCTCTTTGAAGCGGATTCCGCCCGCCTTTTGCCTTCGGAAAACGCCCGGCTGGACGCGCTGGCGCAGACCCTGCTTTCCCTGCCGGACAGGAATTTCCTTGTTGTGGGACACGCGGCGGATCTTGGCAAGCCCGCGGGGGAGAAGCAGCTTTCCCTTGAAAGGGCGCGGGCCATAAGCGAAGCTCTGGAAAAACGGGGTGTTCCTCCGGGCCGGCTTTTGTATGAAGGACGGGGTTCCTCTCAGCCTGTGGCGCCTAACACGAGCGGGGAAGGCCGCGCGCGTAACCGCAGGGTGGAAATCATTATCCTTGAAGGATAAAGAAAGGCAGGGGACTGCCTTTCGCGCGGCATGGTTTAAAGAAAGAATTTACCGCTAAGCCGGAGAAGTTTTTGCTCTTTAGGTCTTTTTTTTCCCTTCCTTCTTTTGCTTCTTCGCCCTTGCCCGTTCTTCGCTCTTGCCCGTTCTTCGCCCTTGCCAGTTTTCGACTTAGCAGTTATTTATATTTCCCTGTGTTTAGTCTTTGCAGGGTACTATAGCTGTTCGGTAACGCAAGGTTTCACGTATATTTCGCGACCAGCGCATTCCATTCGTTTTCATATTGTTTCAGTTTTGGGCTTTGTTCCGCTAACCACGGTTTCTTTTTCCCGACAACCCTTACGTTCCGCGACGAAGCGTTTTCCTCCGGGGACCGGGGAAAAACAAAATATGGCCGATCGATTTGCAGTTTCACATTTTTCAGCCTTGCCGTCAGCATGGCAAATTGTTCTGTTTCAAACAATGATAAACTGGATCCCATTTCTTTCAGGGATTTCATTTTTGTGACAGGCAGAGCCGATTCGTCGCGTATGCCCTCGATACGAATTTCAAGCTGTTCGATTTTTTCGCATAAGGCCAAAGGTTCCAGCGTATCAAGATATATTTTTACATCCTCGCTTTCGGTTATCGAAAATCCAGTAAGCGCGGGGGCTTTTTCCAGGCCGTCCATCGACGAAATTTTATTCATGTCGTGAAGCAGCAGTCCGCACAAAGAAATATTCCCGGACATATCCCAGAACGCGCCCGCCTTTTGATTCCAGTTGATTTCAAGCCATTGTACATTTCGCAGATTTTGGAACGGCGACAAATCACGAATAAGAGGGCAGGCTTGAATATGAATAATTTCAAAATTATCGGCGTGACAGGCGCAAAAACGCTCGAAATATGCCTGATTCAGCCCTGAAATGATAATCTCGGAACATTTCGCGGTAAGCAGGGAAAAATCATCCGCCGTATTGATATGAACGCGCTGATATGTGTCCTTATCCCGCAATCTCCACTTTTTGCAATATTCCAAATCCACCATGTGTTTACTCCTTACTCTCACCCTATATCTGGCCCGCAGAATTTTTTAACCGCGAAGCCGGAGAAGTCAAAAAGCAGGCTACTATATCTTTCTTGTTCCGGGAATACCATAACTTTTATTTCTTCTTACTTTTTCGACTTCGCGGTAAATTTCTTTTTCTTTGCGGTTACTAATATATATGCCGCTGGTGCGCGCGCCAGGGATTCCGGGGGCGCGATAGCGCCCGCTACAATCCATACCTATCACGCCCAAACAAACGCACGCGGACAGCGTGTGATTTTACCAGCAACATGGGCGAGAGGCTCAAAAAAGATTGTGCCGTGTACAAAGCTCGAAGAGCCGATAAGCGACCGTCTTCGGGCGCATTGCAGCGGAAAGCCCGCAGGATTTGCATGGGCAAATCCGAGGACTTGCAGCGGAAAGCCCGGTTTTTGGCGCGAAGCGCCAAAAAGGCGCTCAAAACATAAGGAGAAAAATTCCTGCGCGTTTATCCTGCTTACCGCCTGTTTACTCCCGCGATGCTGTCGAACGCGGCAAGAGCCGTTGACACAAAGCGTACCGGCAATTCAGAAGGGGAACACACCGCGGAATCCGGCACGGTTTCCCCGAAAATCATATCGCCGGCGCGATAAAAAACCGCGTCGCGGATAATTTCGTCTTCGGAATTGTACTCAGGGCCGCTCCACATCGTGTCGAACCGCACTTGTGCGCCGGTTTTATGAATCGGATCCAGAAGATGATAGCACGAATAATGACTCACGTCGCGGCCCGGAATCATACCCCATTTTCCCGCGGTTCCCACAATGGCGATATGTTTCGTCACCGCGCCGAAATAACGCTTCACGACATTTCCATCCATTTCATCCGCACACGGCGTACAGACAGGAAGCGTGAGCTGCGCGATTGCCTGTTTGCGCCCGTTTTCCTTCAAGCGCTTTGTCCATGCCTTTATCCGCCCCTCATCCAGTTCCGCGGGATGCGCCAGGGCGATCCTGTCTTGCGCGCCGATAAAAACGGGAGCGCCGTTTTCATCAGTCAAACCTCCCCCGCTCAAGCCC
>JAISAF010000228.1 GCA_031266855.1 Spirochaetales bacterium | reverse complement strand
TGTGTATTGTATCAGACCGGAAAAGCTGCCGGGAACTCCATGCCGAAATGCCTGATGGGACATATCACCTTTCCGCGCTTATGTGCGCCCAGCACAGGAGCGATACCATTGCCGAAATTAAGGACAGGCTGGCGAAAAAAGAACCTGTCAGGGTTATAAGCACTCAATTGGTTGAAGCGGGGGTGGATATTGATTTTCCTGTAGTATACAGATCGATGGCCGGGCTTGATTCCATTGCCCAGGCGGCGGGGCGCTGTAACCGGGAAGGAAAACTGCGCGGCGAGGAAGGCAAATACGGACGGGTGGTTGTTTTTGATGGAGTCCGCAAAGCGCCCGCCGGGATGCTGAGAAAGGCGGGCGAAACCGCCCGGCGCATACTGGAACAGGGGTTGGATAATCCCTTAGACCCGGCTGTATTTCCTGGTTATTTTTCCGAAGTTTTCTGGAAGGCTAATGACCTGGATGAGAAGGATATTATGAAATTATTGAAACCGGAGCCTCCCCATGTAGGGATTCAGTTCAGAAGCGCGGCACAGGCGTTCAGGATTATCGATGACACAATCCAGCGGGCGATAGTGGTCCCCTACGGTGAGGGGCAGCGGCTTATTGACCAGTTAAAGGATGCGGAGAAATACGCAAGGAAATCCGGTAAAGGTTTTGAAATAAAACTCTTACGGCGGCTGCAAAGATATACGGTAAATATTTATAAAGACCAGTTTTTCGCGTTAAAGAAACGGGGTTCACTGGAAGAAATTATTCCCGGTGTTTTTGCCTTGAACAATACCCTTGAATATAAGGAACGGGGACTGCTTATCGATGAGATGCCGTATAATCCGCTGGATTATATGAGCTGACTTTGGAAGAAAGCGGTTCTGTACACATACCTATAATTGCCAGCTCCGCAGGAGCTGGGGAACCATGCCTTCCACATTAAACCCAGGCTTGCCGGATAGTCTTCCAGGTTTTGGTAAAACCGCTGCCGGATACTAGCGATTCGCACACAGGACGCAGAAAGGCATCAATGGAATGCAGAATTGTGGAAAGCTCTAATTCTTCCCTATGAATAGTTTTCTGAAAATGGCGCCACCGTATTTTTATATCAGTATCAGTTTCCAGATGCAGGATATGATCCGGGCTGCTTCCGTTAAGTACCGTCCCGCGGTTGCCTAATGTCTTTTCGATGGCTTCACGCAGGACAGAACCATCAAATGTAAACGCATGCGCAAGGTAATAAATGTCGTAAAAATCCTTCATCCTGCTTGTCAGTTCAAACCGTTGTAGTATCGCGTCAAATTTTTCGGCTATCGTGCTTTCAAGGGAGTAGGTATAAATTTCAGGCGGTTCGTATCCCCACAGTTGTGTTTGAATAACCCGTTTTTCCGCTCCGGGCACAATGACATCTCCTGTTCCAATATCAACGGTGAACGGGACACGCACATTTTTCAGAAACCCGGTTATCTGAACGCTCACTCCCCGGTATTTCCGCTGAATCGCTATCGGTTCTGATTTCCTTACCCGGAATGTTACGGCATCGCTCAACTCTGTTGGAATTGTAACTATTTCCGCAATCACGGCGTCCATATTTTCCAGGCTGTTGTCCATTCGGCGCAGTAAAAAATCGATATCAACAGTAGCGCGGCTGGTAAAATGGCTAAGCGTATAGATGAATAGTCCGCCTTTAAGGATGAGATTATCAGCGTATCGGGACTTCGCAAGCCGCCGCAGAAATTCCTCCTGAAAGAAAAGTTGCAGACTCTGCTGATAATTCGTGTTTTCCGTCTTCGCCTTGTTTTTTAGTTTTGCCAGTATGGAAGCGCCGGAGTCCCGCATTATAGCCACACTCCTATAAGATTTTTCACTTTTTCTAAAACCCGCAGGGCTTTCGCGTATTCTATGAGGCGCGGGATGTTTTTTGTTGTATCCGCCACATAGCTTTGTATCGCCTTGTTAAAGATTTCCCGGTCCATCTTTTTTTGAAACCGCAGACAGTCGCAAATAACCCGTTCCCTGTTGTAGATACGGACCATGTTTCCATCAATGTTCCCCTCGCTGATTCCCATTTCCAGCACTGACGGTTCGATGAAATAGGGGCGCACAAAGGGATAGTCGATTCGGAACCGGGATTTACCGGAATCCTTGCTGACGGCAATATGCCACGCCAGAGGGGTACGGTTGCTGTAACGGTGATAAAAGAGGGCGGTGTCCATGCAGAGGATACCATCGGGAAAAAGCCGCCTGATGATACGCGCTTCACTCTGGTTGTTTTCGTCTACCCACTGGTAGTAACCATACCGGATTTTTTCTATCAAACCGTCATCAATAAGGCGCTGGATATCCTTATAGAAAATCCTATGGGCCGCGAGTTCACAGGTACGGAGCATGCCGCCCTGATCATCAAAAAGGCGTTTGATTTCGCTGATCGGCTTCATGGTATCTATAGTACAACTTTTGTATCAATCACGGCAAGCAGCGGATTAAGTTCTACAGCAATTCCAAATCCAAAAATAGAGATTAACAGACGTTTTTTATAAAAAGATAAAGGTATTTGTTCATTTTTTGTTAATTTTAGCGCATTTTTTACGGCAGCGCCGTAAAAAACCGGGCTTTCCGCTCCAAGTCCTCGGAAGCGCCGATGCGCTTCCTGTGGGCTTTCCGCTGCAATCCCTTGCGCCCCACGGGCTTGTTGCGCTTCGCGCAATTTGTTTTTCATAATGGCGGTAAACGCCGATGCCCTGCCTCCCCACTTGTTTTTTACCCGGTTTCATGCTATGGTTGACAATATGGAGGCCCACCATGACTGATCGGGATGCTTTGCTGAGGGAACTGGATTTTCTTCCCCCTCAAAGCCTGGGTGAAGTATTGGATTTTGTTGGCTATTTGAAGCAAAAACGGGCGAGGGAAGTTCCCGAAACCATGCTGTTAAGCGAGGCTGCCTTAGTGAAAGATTGGGACACGCCGGAAGAGGACGAGGCATGGGCCAATTTGTAGCTGGTGATATCGTAGTTATTTTATTTCCGTTTTCCGATCTTTCCGGCAGCAAACACCGGCCTGCTTTTGTTATTGCCGATCTGCCGGGGGACGACATTATTATCTGCCAGATAACCAGCAGACACAAATCCGATCCTTTCGCGTTGCCGCTTACAGCGGATGATTTCATTTCAGGGAGCCTCCCGGTAAACAGTTTTATCCGTCCCAACAGGATTTTTACCGCAGACAAGAATATTATCCTATCCACAGCCGGGCGTGCTTCCGGGGCAAAAACGGGCGAAGTTGTGTCTGCTGTTATCAATATTATTACCCCAAAAAAGGATTAGTTCAGCCCGTATAATCCGTTGGATTTTATGTGCTGACTTTGGAAGAAGGCGGTTCTATACACATACCTATACTTGCCAGTGGCAATTCCGTAGGCTGGCGCTGGTGCGTGCGCCAGGGGCTGGTCGAATTGCATCGGCCCTTAACCTGTGTATACGCCAGGGGCTTTTTAGGGCCTCTTGTCCGAAACACCTGTTATCAAAAACACGCTTCCGCGTGCGTTTGCCGGGACATGCAATTTTGCTGCTCGCCTATGCGTCCTGACTGGTGGCAAAATTGCGAAGCGATTTTGCGCTGCCGCTGCGTGGCGCAAGGGATTGGAGGGATGCGGAGCAGCCACGCCGCAGGCGGGGCCGGAGCGATAGCGGAGTCCCGGAAAGCCCGGTTTTTTGCGCGAAGCGCAAAAAAGGCGCCCAAATTCCGAATCGAAGTAAAATTACAAATAGGTTTTGAAATAAAACTATTACGCACGATGCAAAAATGTACGATAAGATTTATAGAGACCAATTTTTCGCGTTACTGAAACGGGGTTCACTGGAAGAAATTATTCCCGGTGTTTTTGCTTTGAACAGTACCATGAATATGATGAACGGGCAGGATTGCTTATCGATGAGATGCCGCATAAGCCGTTGGATTTTATGTGCTGACTTTGAGAGAAAGCTGTTCGATCGTTCCAGGAGGAGCTGCGATGAAAGACTGGTGCCTTGAAGTATGGGGAGACTACGCCTGTTTCACAAGATCGGAAATGAAGGTGGAGCGGGTAAGTTA
>JAISAF010000128.1 GCA_031266855.1 Spirochaetales bacterium | reverse complement strand
CTCCCAATATGGATGTTGCCCCCCTCTTTTGCCACGGTGTCCCATATCCAGGCTTGTACTTTCGTGTGCAATGGCATGGAGCAGGCATGAAAGGACGATAGCATGCAATCACTCTCCTGGAAAATCATTTTCCCCTTTGCTGCTAAATATGGAAGCAAACTATGAATACTTTGGGCCGCGTCGCTTTGGTACATCAAAACCCTGCGGCCAATGATTGCGTCAAAGCTACCGATGCTGTCCGGCAGTCCGCTGATGTCCGCCTGAATGAATTTCACTATCGGAATATGTTTCTCCTTTACCGCGTTTCCCGCTATGGTTATCGCGTTTTCTGAAATATCGCATCCTATCACTTCTCCGCTGTTACCCATCAGTTCTGCCGCCATAATGCTTACATCGCCTGAACCGCATCCCGCATCCAAAACCCGCATACCTTTTTCTATTCCACCGTCAATAAGCAGCCTCTCCGTAAATTCATCCCGTAGTTTATTCATTTTCCCGCTCCCGCGTCACTGAAAGAAATTTTAACCGCAAAGTAGAATAAGTCGAAGAAGAAAAGTTGAAATATTTTTTATACTTATTTAACTTCCGCGACTGAGCGGTTAGATTTCTTTTTGATATATCCACTTTTTTAGTGTAATCAGACTGCTAAAAACTTTCAATTCGTAATTTCCAGTTTTTTCCCCGTGAATAATACCGGCAATAAAAACTTTTACAGGTTCCCCTAATGTTTTGGAAGAAATTTTAACCGCATAGTCAAATAAGTCGAAGATGGAGAGCTGAAATATTCCTTATACTTATTTTCCTTCTTCGACTTTGTGGTGATTTTTTTTCTAATGCGGAAATAAAAATAGAATACGTTCATGGTGCGCATAACGCAGGTTCGGATTTGCTTTTACGGCTACAGTTAGCCGCTATGCGCGCAAGGGGATTGTAGCGGAAAGCCCACAGGATTTGCATAAGCAAATTCCGCTCGGCGTAGTCTCCAGACTACGCCGCACGAAAAGCAAGGCTCCTGCCTTGCAAAAAAAGGCTACAGTTAGCCCGTAGGTGCACAAGGGATTGAAGCGGAAATCCTTTTTTACCGCGAAGCGGTAAAAAAGATTGAAGCGGAAAGCCCGGTTTTTTTGCCCGCATACGCGGGCAAAAAAATGCGCCCATAATTCTGTTTGTCAGGGGCCTGATCCGCGGATTTGTATTTCTGATCCGCCGCCGCTTTTTTCTATTTCGATTCTGCATGGTATGCGGGATTTCATTTCGGCGACATGCGAGATAAGGGCGACCATGCGGTGATCGCGCAGTTCGTCCAGTATGCCGAGGGCCTTGTCCAGGCTGGTTTCGTCCAGGCTGCCGAATCCTTCGTCGATAAATACGGCGTCGAGCCGAACGCCGCCGGAGCGGGCCTGTATTGAGTCTGCCAGGCCGAGGGCCAGGCTGATTGATGCCATAAAACTTTCGCCGCCGGAGAGTGTCGCGCAGGGCCGGGTTTTGCCGGTGTAGGCGTCGAATACGGCAAGCTCAAGACCGCGGCGGCCGCGCGGGGATTCCCCGCCGCTATCCAGCAGCAGGGAGTAGCGGGATTCGCTCATGCGTTCAAGCCTTCTGCTTGCGTACGCGGCTACTTCGGAAAGGTAACGGGCGAGGAGCCAGGAATCGAAGGATTTCTTTTTGGGATTATTTCCTTTCAGGTCGTCGGCTATCGCTTTGAGTTTTTCTGTTTCCCGCCGGAGCGTTTCAAAGCGCGCCCCCGCTTCTTCAAACGCGGCTTTATCCTTTTCCATACCGGCTTTTTCGCTTATCAGGCGGTCGCGATCCAGTTTAATTTTTTCCTGCTGCGTTTCCAAATCGCTTATACGTTTTTTTAATTCTTCCGCGCCGCGCCCCTCATCGAAACAGGCTTTTTCTTTTTGGATCGCCGCCAGGTTCTCCCGCGCCGTAGAGAGCGTGGAAGCGAGCCGGATTCTTTCGTCTTTCCAGCGGGTAATCGCTTCTTCCATGCCGCTCTCGGCCCCGGCGTCGAGTATCGCTTCTTTGAGGCTTTGCCCGTCGGGAAAGGGCGAGGCGGCAAGGGCCTGGTCGAGTTCCGATCCCGCGCCGCGTTCTTTTTGGCAGACTTCCCCGTATTTGCGGGCCGCCTCTTCCTCTTTCGCGGCGACGGCGGCCAGCGCGAGTCCGGCCTTTTCGCGCCGCGTCCTGAGTTCCTCCTGTTTTTTTTCCAGTTGGTCCAGGCGCTGTTCAACGCGGGATAGCGCATCACGGGAATCCGCGGCGCCGCTGGTAAGGCCGGCGTTTTCAAACTCTTTCAGCAGCGCGCTGGTTCTGCCGCGCCGCTGGGCAATCGAAGCGCGGAGATTTTGTTCCTGCCCGGTAGATACTATGAATTCGCTTTCGATCTTTGAAAGCTCCTGACGGCTGCTGCTGATGTCCTGAAATAATTTCGGGATGCGGCCCGCTCCGGTTTTCAGTTCTTTGTGATTTCCGGCGACGCGGCTTAGATAATCGCTGTGTTCCTGTAGAAGTTTCGCGGCCTCTTCGTGAGCGGGAAACTCATCCTGCCGGAGCGCTGGTATTTCCGGCATTGTTTCCAGTATTATTTCCGGCATTGACGGGGGAAAGATAAAAAGTTCCCCCTGGGCCTTTAACAGTTCCTGTTTTCGCGCAAGCCGCTGCTCACGCGTGGCCCGCTGGTTTTCGTTTTTTTCGTGCAGTTTCGCCAGTTCAAGCTCGGTTTCCTTAAGAGCTTTTTCCCCGGATTCGATCTTCTCTGCCAGGCCGTAAACCGGATCTCCCGTAGCCGCTGGAAACGGGTGCCGCGTTGAACCGCAGACAGGACAGGGTTCTCCCGCTTTCAGTCCGCTGGCAAGCCGGGAAGCCATATCCGCTTTTTCCTTTGTTTCCTTTTCGAGTTTGAGCAGCCGCAGTTCCTCCTGCATAATGGGAACGCGCTCTTTCAGGAAACGTATACGCTCTTCACCGGAAGCAAGTTCCTTGCCCAGTTTCTTTTCTTCATTTTCAAGCCCGCTTCCTTCCTGGGCGATTCGTTCCAACTGAACAAGATCCTCCTTTACCAGCCGGCCTGTTTCCAGTTGTTTTTCAAGCCGCTCGATTTCTTCCGTTTGTTTCTGAAGCTCCTTTAGTTCCTTTTCTCCTGTAGCCAGGATTTCCTCACAGGCTTTCTTTTTCCGCGCAAGGCCCTCAATGTCCGCGGCCAGGCGTTTTTGTTCTTTGTCATCCAGGAGGAGTTTTTCTTCTCCGGCGATTAATTCTTCCAGCCCCGGCTTTGTTTCACGCAAGTACCGGGATTCCTTTTCCATGCCGGGAATAGCCTTCGCTTCGCGAACAGCCTCTTCGTTTGCTTTTTCCGCCTGCGCTTTTATTTCCGCGAGCCCCGCGTGTTCCTCCCGCGCCGCGTGTAAATTCCGCCGGGCTTCTTCGGCCAGGACAAGCTGGGGGCGCAGGGGCTGGGCCTGACGCGAGCGGGAAAGTTTTTTTTCCAGTTCTTCTATATCGGTTTTCCCGTCGTCGTTTTTTTTCTGTTCGTTTTGTATTGCTTCGATTTGACCAAGGGCTTTTTGCTCGGAATCCAGCGCCGCGCAAACAGCCTGAAGTTTCACGGTTTCCCGCGCGATGGCGTTTAACGCGGCGTCAGCTTTTTTAAGTTTTTCCTGTGCGGCGGCATAAAGGTTCTCATAGTCTCCGATTGAAAAGCGCCCGGATATTTCTTCCAGCCTTCTTCCGGCTTCCCTGACTTCCGATTCCGCGCGTTTTGCTTTTTCCCACGCGAATTTCTGAACAGCTAAAACTTTTTCCATGGGGAAAAGTTTGCTAAGTACCTGCTGGCGTTCAGTGGAATTTTGTTTCAAAAACTCGGCGAACTCGCCCTGTGGCAAAAGGACGATTTTGAAAAACTCATGGTGTTCGAGGCCGATAATATCCCGTATCCGGGCATCCGCCTCGGATTTCCTCGAAGTGGGGTTCCGCGGCGCGCCGTTTTGGATTTCATAGACGACCGCGCTTTCTTCTACCGTGGTAGTACCGGCGCCGCGTTTTTTTTGCTTTTCCTGTTTCGGGCTGCGTTCAACGCGGTAGCGGTTCTCGCCAACAGAAAAATCCAGCGATACCAGACACTCCGCCCCCTCCGCCGCATAATCGCTGCGCAGCCGGGTAAGGTGCTCGCCTCTACTGCCGGGAACCCTGCCATACAGCGCGAAACAGATGGCGTCAAAAATCGTTGTTTTGCCCGAACCTGTTTTCCCGGTAATAAGAAATATATCATCGAGCCGATTAAAATTAATTTCGGCTTCGGCAAAAGGGCCGAAGTTGCGCAGTTTCAGAACTTCCGGTTTCATAAAAGCCTTTCCAAAAACTCATTTGTAATTTTACTCCGATTCAGAATTTTGGCGCATTCCGGGGGCGCGTGAGCGCCCGCTACAATAAATTTCCTATCGGAAAGCGACCGTCTTCGGGCGCATTTTTTGCGGCTAACGCCGCAAAAAACCGGGCTTTCCGCTGCAAGTCCTCGGATTTGCTTATGCAAATCCTGTGGGCTTTCCGCTACAATCCCTTGCGCGTGGCAGCTCAGAACCAGCCTACGAAATTGCCGCTGGCAATTTCGTAGGCGCATAATTGCCCCGGCAATTATGCGCCTACAACCATGTAGTACCAAGCCGTACAAGCAGACCTGCAAAATTACATAGCAATTTTGCAAGTGTTTTTTTAACAGAACGGTCTTTCGGCTGCCACCGCCACGGGTTTCCCGGTTTTGGGAAAGTTTCATACAACAGCTTCTTTTTCAGATTCAGCCAGCAGTTCCATGAATAAAGCGGTTTTTTCCTCATCGGCGCCGCCGTAAATATCAGTAAGGAAGTCCGAAAAATCCTCCTCCGTACCGCGTTTCGCGCACGGGGTTTCCTGTCCGGGACGTGTATGCTCTTCGCGCAGCGCGGCGAAAGCCTCGTCCTGCTTAACCGAGAGGAGATTGGGAAAGCGGCTGCCGCGCAGAATCGGGAGCGCGTTCTGCGCAAGGTCTTTTCCTGTTAAGGTAATTTCAAGGTAATCCTGCGCCGCGCCGGCAAGGGATGGCTCCGATCCGCTTTGCGAAAGAAAGTACTCAAATGTCCCTTTTAGCCGCCTCAGTTTTCTTTTGGGTTGTATGGGGATAGGAATCACCGAAACTGAGTTTTTCCTTTCCGCTACAGGTTCGCCGTTTTCGTCCGATTCCGGCAGGCCGTCCAGTTCAACTGATAAAAAAACTTTTTCCCCGTCCGCCTCATCAAAGGAATAGGCAAGGGGGCTGCCGGAATAATATGAGTTGGGGCCGGTTTTCTGGAAACGGTGCAAATGACCGAACGCGGCGTAATTAAAACCCGCGAAGAGACCTGCGGATACATGCTCCGCGGTTCCAAGAAAAACCCGCTCGGATTCCGATTCCTTCCCGCCCGTGGCGAAAATATGAGCCGCGAGAACCGTATAGGCCGCGCCCTGCTGGAGGGCGGAAAGCCGCGCTTGTTCCAGGCGCGCGGCGGCTTCTTCTGCCAGCTTTGCCTGGGACCGGATAGGGCTGGCATTCTCGTCCGCGCTTTCCGCGGCGTTCAGGCTGCCCGCGCTGAGGAACGGCAGCAGAAAAAAGGCCGCGTATCGCGCCGGGTTCTCTTCCGGCCCGCCTCGCCGCGCGTACACAGGGATTGGATTCACCGCGTCATTGGGGTTCGTAACAAAGTACAGGCCAAGCTCAGCGAAAAGCTCTTTACCGTAAGCAAGCCGTGCGGGTGAATCGTGATTACCGGGTATGACGAGTACTTTTAAATCGGGCCTGGAAGTTTTGAGCTTTCCCAGGAAAGCGCTGAAAAGCTGAACCGCGTCGGGCGGAGGAATGGAGCGGTCAAAGACATCTCCGGCGATAAGAAGCGCTCTGTAGGATTCATCGCGGAGAACCGCGTACAGCGCGTCCAGCATATACTCCTGATCCTCAAGCAGCGAATGTTCGTGGAAAACCTTGCCGAGATGCAGATCAGCGGTGTGAAGGAATTTGATCATGTCAGCGATTATTACAAAAAACAGATGAAGTAACAAGGGCGTCAATCTCCTGAACCTGCCCCACAGTTTTTTTTACCGCGAAGTCGAAGAAGTCAAAAAAGGAAAGAATAGAATTGGACTAAAAGGGCGCCTGGCACGTTTTTAGATGGCACATTCTAAAATATGACGCTATTCCATGAAATGTAAAAAGGTGCCTGGCACTTTTTTTGCAAAATTTAGTGCCTTTCGCTCCTTTTCCCTTCTTTCCTTCCTCCCTTTTTTACTTCCTCGCTCTTGCCCGTCTTCGCCCTTGCCAGTTTTCGACTTCGCGGTAATCCCCTCCGGCGAACGGGAACAACCGCCGGATAATTTTGATAAAATGTTATCAACGGTCATAATACCGCTTTTTAAATCTCGCCAAACGTAAATATTTCTTTTCCTCTGTCAAAGCCCAGCAGATAATTTTTATTTGCTATAATAATTAATTCCTTTTTATAAGGCCCGTGCGTTTGAGTCACATTTTCATGAATAATTCCCGGCCGGGAAGATGTATAAGTCATTTCCACCATTCTTTTTCCGGGAACTGCATAAAAACCGTTTTTGCCGCCTTCGGAGAAAAGCGCGGGCGCCTCCGCGTCAACCGAATGTACCGTAACCGCTCCGAAAACTACCAGCGTCTTTAAGCCGAGGTATACTTTCGCGGCATCAGGATGTTCCTCGAGAAACTGCTTATCGGAAGGTTTCATTTTTTTTAGCCGAACAATGTTGAACACAATCGTCCCTGCTATAACCAGGCCGAATACGATAAAAATATATTTGTTCTGCTGGAAATGCTGGAAGGATAAAGGTAAATCCGTAAAACTCATGTCATATTCCTTTAAAAAAATAATTGCCGCCGCGGGATCATTTCTTTTCGGCATCCAGTACTTCGGCATCCGTTATAGCGTATTTTTCCATCTTTTCAAACATTTCCTCAAACCGGGCCGTTCCCAGCGGACCGGCGTCAATATCGGTTTCTTCTCCGGCGGCGTCAAATAGTTTAAGTTCAATATGATGATTCCCAAAAATGCCCCTTTTTGTTTTACAGTAATATCCGATCCGGTATTTTGGGAGTTCAAAGGTATTTCGAAGCGTTCCCCTTTTGAAATACCTGAACGTACCGTATTCGCCCAATTCAAAGTAAATATTTCCGCTAAAAACGGCTATACATACAACAATAACTGTTGCCGCCAGGCCTAAAACAACGCACAGCGGAACCGGCAGGAAAATCCGGGTCAGTACGAATACGAGGATTCCGGTAAATGGCGCTATTATAACTGCCTTAATCGTACCGAATTGGGTTCGCGTGTAGACGTTCATATAAACTCCTTTTGCTGGTTGCATGTCCGCGGGAGCTGCCCTGAAAACTTTTGGTGTACGGGCGGGCTTTCTCTATATATAAAAGTTTATTAGAACACAGGAAAAGCTGTTTTTCAAGTGGGTTTTGAAAACCAGCCAGAGCGGACGTATATAAAACCGATTTGACCATCCATCATGCCGGTAAAAAATCAGAATTTTTACCGCAAAGTTGAATGAGTCCGCGAAGGGAAGAGCGGGGTACGCACATAATTGCC
>JAISAF010000048.1 GCA_031266855.1 Spirochaetales bacterium | reverse complement strand
AAACCGGGCTTTCCGCTTCAATTCCTCGGATTTGCCTATGCAAATCCTGCGGGATTTCCGCTACAATCCCTTGCGCAGCGGCAGCTCAAAACCAGTCCACGGAATTGCCGTTGGCAATTCCGTGGGCAGCTAATTGCCGTTGGCAATTAGCTGCCACAACCCGGCGGTCGCAATTTTGAGTGGCAGCTCAGAACCAGTTCCCTGAATTGCTGTGGCAATTCAGGGGCAACCAATTGCCTTCGGCAATTAGGTGCGCGCAACCCGGCGGTCACAATTTTGTCGGGACAAAATTGTGTGGTTTGCCACCAAGCACAGCGCGTAACGCGCTGTGCACGTATTTATCACCAACCGGCTGTCGCCCCAGGGGTTTTCCAGGTTTTTGGAACAAACTCTCTATATTATTAACTTTCTTTTATATACATCGTCTTTATTAAACTTTCCATTGTATTTGCCACTAAATATTTATATTCTTCTTTTTCATTTGCGTCATGGCTTATAAAATATATTTTCCCATAATCTTTTTCATCAAATGATATTACTAAAAAATCTCCCGGCGCCGCTTCCGCACATACAAATTCCTTTTCGCCTATAATATCATTATTTGATTTCATTTTTTATTTTGTCAAGACTTTTCAGGTATTTTCTATATTCAAATCAATTTCATGATGTATGGCGTATAACATAGTTATATTTTTAAGTTATGCGTTATTTAAAAATATATTTTGAAAAAGACGCCCTAAAGTAGGCCCGTGTACCTGTGAATGCGAAAGCATTCACAGGTACACGGATTGCCGCTGGTGCGCGCGCCAGGGATAGGAGCGGAAAGCCCACAGGATTTGCGTCGGCAAATCCGAGGACTTGCAGCGGAAAGCCCGGTTTTTTTCGGTTTGGGAATTTGCTGCGCAAATTCCCAAACCGGAAAAAAGGCGCCCATATCTGACGGCGCTTCCCCTGTGCGGCGCAATCGTGATATTCTGTTGCTTATGTCTGTACAACGGAGAATTGCCGCGATTTTGAAGCGTCTGAATGCGGGCCTCTACGAGAAGGAAGAGGTAGTGGCGCTTGCGCTGCTTTCGGCGCTGGCTGGGGAGAGTATTTTTCTTTTGGGGCCGCCGGGAGTGGCGAAGAGCATGATTGCGCGGCGGCTGAAATTTGTTTTTCAGGGCGGGACTTCGTTTGAATACCTGATGAGCCGTTTCAGTACGCCGGATGAGATTTTCGGGCCGGTGTCGATTTCGCGTTTGAAGAACGACAGGTACGAGAGGCTGACGGAAAATTATTTGCCTTCGGCTTCGGTTGTTTTTTTGGACGAGATATGGAAGGCGGGGCCGTCGATACAGAACGCGCTGCTGACGGTTTTGAATGAGCGGGTCTACCGCAACGGGGAAGTGGAGATTCGTGTGCCGATGAAGGCTCTTGTTTCGGCGTCGAACGAGCTGCCGGAGAAAGACAACGGGCTTGCGGCTTTGTGGGACAGGTTCCTCGTGCGGGTCTATGTGGAGGGCATCAGGGACGGGGAGGAGTTCCGGCGTATGATTTCGGGGAGCGGGAATTCCTATGGGGATACGGTTCCTGATGCGGATAAAATTACGGAGGAGTGTTGGCGCGAGTGGACGGCGGGGCTTACGGGGGTGAGGATTCCCGAACATGTGTTTGGCGTTATTGAGGCGGTGCGCGTTTATATCGGGGAGCATAATCAGAAAGAGGAAAACGCGGAGAATCATATTTATATTTCCGACAGAAGGTGGCGCAAGATTGTGCGGCTTTTGCGGGCTTCGGCTTTTTTGAATGGCAGGGGGGAAGCGGCCTTGATTGACTGCGTTCTTATCAGGCACTGCATCTGGAACGAAATGCCGCACAGGGAGGCGGCGGCGGGGTTTGTAAACGACGCTGTTGAAAAACATGGGTATTCCTCCGCGCTACGTTTGCCGGAGATACGGGAGGAGCTTGCGGCTTTTCAGGAGGAGATCGCGGCCCGGATGCGCGCGGGAAGGGCCGGGGGATCGGAGAGCGCCGCGGCGGAGTATTACGAGCTTGACGGGTATCCGAATCCCCACGCGGATGTATTCAGCCTGATGGTGAGGAGCCTGGATTTTGCCGCTCTGACGGAAAAGGGAACAAGCCTCGCGCTGTATTACCGCCACACGGCAACGGGGCAGATTGCGCATACGCAGACTGTCCGCATGAGCAGGGGGACGGGCAGCGGGAGTCTTGTTATTAATGGGAAGGAATATGTTTTGAAGAGTTGCGTGCCTGGAACATCTGGAGCTTCCGGCATTTCTGGTGTTCCCGGTGGTTTCTGCGTTCCCGGCGCTTCCGGCGGCGCACAGGAGGAGGGCGGGGAAGCGCTCCTCCGCGCGGCAGAGGCGTGGGACAGCCGCGCCGGTGACTTTTTGAAATGTACCGGGCGGATGCGCGGGCAGGTGGAAAAATTGCGCGCGAAGGAGCTGCGCGCGCTGAAAGGTCATTTGTTTGTTCCTCCTGGCGCGGCGGGCAGTGTCGAAGCGCATTTCGCTCTGCTCCTGAAAGAAATCGAAAAACTTGAAGTGGAGATCCGCGGTATCAGAAACAGCTACAGGAAAATCCGGGAATGAGTTTGAGGGAAATCAGGGAATGACAGGAGCGCCGTCTGGCCGGTTTGCGGATTCCGGACTGGCCGGAGAGAAAAAGAGCAGGGAAAAAACGGCGCGGGAAATTTACGCGGTGCTGCGCTCGGGGCCGGAGGCACAGCCGGGGCAGGAGACAGGGCCGGAGGCAAAGACGGCGATTCTTTCCCCCGCCCCAGCCGGAGGCCCCGCGCTATCCAAACGCCCGTCCCTGTTCCTGTCATCAGTTCCAGCCCCGTCCTTATCCCCTTCCCCAGCCTTATCCCCTTTCGCGGACGCGGGGAATTTCAGCCACGCGATAGACGGGATTCTTTCAAACCAGACGCTGCGGGAGCTTGGCGGCGCGGATCCGGGCCTGGCAGAAGAGCTTACCCGTGAAGTTCTCGGTTTTATAAACAGTACAGCAGGAAAAATGGCCCTGGCGGAAAATCCCTTTGAGAAAGAGGAGCGGCTTTTCCAGGAGTTTGAACAAACCAGCAGGGATGAGCTGGCAGAAGTATGGGAGGATATCAGCGGCTGTATCGCCGCCCTGTACGAACCAGAGATTCTTGATCCTGAGTTCTATTACACCGAGTTCCACGAAGAACACAGCGGCTTTGAAAGCGTCAAGGAGCATTTTCTGGAAAAGTGGCGGAAACTGCTCTTTCAAAAACGCACAAACTGGGAACTTGAGTTTATCGACCGCGAGCGGCGGCTTTTCTGCGCGCTGCTGTACGCGCAAATAGAACAATTCAAGGAAATCCAGGAAATCCTTGAACCCCTTACCAGTGAGCTTGGCCGCCTGTGGGATATGAGCAGGGGCCGCTGGCAGAAAATAAACCTCGACATTTTACGCACATATTCCAAACTCTTCAAAAAAGATTCCTCCCTGCGCGCCCTTGCCGAGATGTTAGGCCGCATGCGGCGCGCGGAAACGGAATACGAAGAAGAGCTTTTCGCCGAAACAGTGATCCAGCCCGAATGGGAAACCAGCCACGCGGGCAAGGCGGATCTCGCGGGAATTCACGAAAGCGGCGATCTATCCAGCCTCCTGCCCTCGCAAACAGCCCTGTTCGCGGACGAAGAAACAGCGCCCGTCTTCTATATGAAATTCGCGGAAAAAAAACTCCAGACCTTTGAATACCGGAGTATGGAACGGATCCTCAAAGAAGAACAGAAAATGAAAAAACGCCGCAAACAAAAAAAAGAAGGTAGAGGACCGTTTATCATCTGCGTCGACACCTCCGGCTCCATGCAGGGCACACCGGAAACCGTCGCGAAAACCCTCTGCTTCGCCATCCTGAAAATGGCCCTCCACGAACAGCGCCAGTGTTACCTGATCTCCTTTTCCCAAAAAGTCCAGACACTGAATCTGACAAACCTCAAAAACGACCCCGAATCCCGCGGCCTCGAAAAAATCACGGACTTCTTCTCCATGAGTTTTTACGGCGGCACGGACCCGGTTCCCCCGATGCGCGAAGCCCTCGCCATGCTGGACACGCGGGACTTCCACAAAGCCGACATCGTTATGGTCTCCGATTTTGTCATGCCCCCGCCCGACACACAGACACGGCATCTCATACTCGCCGCCAGGGAAAACCACACCAGATTCCACAGCCTTGTTATCGGCAGAAGCGGAAATAAAAACGCCATCGCGGACTTCGACAACAACTGGATATACGATGTGGAAAACCCCGACAAGGTACTGACCCTGGTCAGCGACCTGTCCGCGATCTCCTAACAAGCGTCCGGTACAGGAATTTTTTGAAAGAATCCGGGCGCGTTTTTTTGCCCGCATACGCGGGCAAAAAAACCGGGCTTTCCGCTTCAATTCCTCGGATTTGCTTATGCAAA
>JAISAF010000502.1 GCA_031266855.1 Spirochaetales bacterium | reverse complement strand
TTTCCTGTAGCGGGGATTTTTTGCCCGGTACATCCGCTGTGAAAAAAGAGGTTTAAAATACTTATGGGGAAAATGTGGCGCGGGAATTCCGTGCTTTTAAAAACTACTAATCATTTGTTAGGGGGGGGGGGGGGGGTAAAATTTCGCATAACGCAGGGAGTTACGCGCATGTTATGCGAAATGCATGGATGCTGGGAAAACTGTTTGCCGTCTTCTGGCACACTCCGCCTGTTCACCGCGTCCCCCTTTTTACAAGACTATGCCAATTTATAGCACACGGGATTAAGATAGTCAAGTGCCGGGCACATGAAGGAAGAAGAAAAAACCGCGAAGTCGAAAAATGGCAAGGGCGAAGAAGCAAAGAAAGGAAGTCGAAGAAAAGATGTAAAAACAAAAACCCTGCCCGGCGTAGTCTCCCTGCTCGGCGTAGGCTCTGCCTACGCCGGGTTAGAAGCAAGCGTCCACGCTTGCGGCCTTGGAACCTGACAAGGGTAATTTTAAACACATGGTTCCAAATCCGCAAGGCAGGAGCCTTGCTTTTCGGGCGGCGTAGTCTGGAGACTACGCCGAGCGGGGTTATGAGCACATAATTGCCGAAGGCAATTATGTGCTGCCGCTGGTGCGTGCGTGAGGGATTGTAGCGGAAAGCCCACAGGATTTGCATTGGCAAATCCGAGGACTTGGAGCGGAAAGCCCGTTTTTTTGCGGCGTTAGTCGCAAAAAACGCGCCCGAATCTTCATTTATTTATTCTGGTAGTTTATCGTGCCGCGACTGTCCCGCTGTCCATCCCTGGCTTTCCTGCTGTATATGGTAGAGCCGCGCGAAAAGCCCGTCCTGTGCCAGAAGCTGGCCGCCGCTGCCCTGCTCCACCAGACGGCCTTTGTCCAGTACGGCGATTCTGTCCGCTCCCAGTACCGTCCGCAGGCGGTGGGCGATAACAATTACGGTACGGCCTCTGACGAGCGCCGAGAGGGCTTCCTGTATCAGGGTTTCGTTTTCCGGGTCCAGACTTGAGGTGGCTTCGTCCAATAGCACGATGGGCGCGTTTTTGAGTAGCGCCCGGGCAATGGACAGGCGCTGGCGTTCGCCGCCGGAAAGCGTACAGCCGTTTTCTCCTATTACCGTTTCGTATCCTTCTGGCAGATCGCGGATAAACCCGTCAGCGCGCGCTGCCCGCGCCGCGGCGTAGATGTCCTCATCTCCGGCGCCTTCCCTGCCAATGCGGATATTGTTTTTCACTGTGTCGTTAAAAAGCACCACGTCCTGAAACACAAAACTGATATGGCGCACCAGCGTCTGTGGATCAAGGCTTCGGATATTCACGCCTCCGATACGGATTTCTCCTTCCCGCACATCCCAGAACCGGGCGATAAGCCGGGACAGGGTACTCTTGCCGCTTCCTGAAGGCCCTGTCAGCGCGGTAACGCCTCCCTGCGGGATCACAAGGCTGATATTCCTGATGACATCCTCCGTGCCCGGCGTATACGCGAAACTGACATTTTTCAGCTCAATCGTATAATTATCAATTGCGGTTTCCGTGTCCCCGTCCATCAGCGCCGTCCGCCGCAGCGTTTGCATCCGTTCGGTAGAAACAAGCATATAAAAAAACTCCGGCAGCAGGGTAAAAATGACTATAAACGGCGAATAGATTTTCGCGCTAATTAAAATAAAAGATAGAAACGGAATAAGGCCCAGGCTGCCGCCGCTGAAAAGCAGCGTACCTGTTAGTACCACAAGACCAGTCCCCACTTGAAGGATCATCATCGCCAGCGTTATAAAAATCGCTGTTAGTCCTTCAAACTTTATCGCTTCCCGCGTCATGGCGCGTAACGCATTTTCCAGAGCGGCGGACTTTTCCCCCGAAAGTCCAAATGCCTTAACCACTTTAATTCCTTCAAGATATTCCTGCACCTGGGCCGACACTTCCAGTTTCGCCCGTACATGCCGTTCCCCTAGAAAAGCCTGCAACTTCCGGCTTCCTAGAATAAGCGCGAAAGAAACGGGGAGCGCGGCAAAAAGCGCCGCGGCCATGCGCCAGTCGTACAGGGCCAGAAGCCCGCAGGTAAGAACATCGGTAATAAGGCCGCCGGCCAGAACCGGCGCCACGTGGCTCATCACATGCTCGATAGACGTGCAGTCCGCCATCATGTTAGTCGTCAGCTCCGAAAGGTCCCTGTTATAAAAAAACTCTAATGGAAGCCGCCTGATACGCTCTGCCACTTCCAGCCGGATTTTCTGCGACTCGTTATACGCAACGGTATACGTCTTGCGGTATTCCGCGCGATACGCGAAAAAGTACAGCGCCGCGCCCGCAAGCCCCAGCCCCAGAAGCAGCCACAGCCGCTCCCGATCCAGCGCCGCGCCGCCTCCGGCCAGCACCGGATCAAGGAGCGTAATAAGCGCCTGAATAATCACGATAAACGGCAGCAAAAGGCACAGATTCGAAATCACCACTGCGCGCACCGCCCGCTTAAAATCCCTCCAGCCCTCATCCGAAAGGCCAAGCGGTTTTTTTATATTAACCATAGGTTTTCTCCATAAATTATTTTTTTGCCTGGGCGCTGACGCATACGCGGCTTTTTTTCCCGGATATGATTTTCACGTCAATAAATTCCGCCTCTGTTAAAAGTTTCTGAAAATCGGATGCGGTATAGGTTGTGAGGCCCAGGGTTTTGATCCAGTACTGATAAGGGGCTTCGCCTTCTTCGGGTTTACCCATCTCGTTGCAGATAAAAAAGATGCCCCCCGGTTTCAACACCCGCCTGACCTCCCGAATGTCGCTGGCAAAATCCGGCCAGAAATAAACTGTCTCAAAGGCCGTAACGGTGTCAAAGGTGTTGTCCGGCCAGGGATTTTCCGACACGCTGCCCAGCCGTATCTCCGAGCGGCCCGCGCGGACTGCCTTCCGGTTAAGCCCCGTGGTTTTTTTCACAGATACTTCCGAATAATCCAGTCCGCAGACTTTACCCTTACCAGCCAGTTTCAGCATCCTTGCCACATTTTTTCCGCCCCCGCAGCCAATGTCCAGAATATGATCCGGCGGCCCGATGGCAAGATGGCGAAGCCCCCAGCGGGAAAGCCCGCTATGTCCCACATTCATGCCCGCGAGAAGCATCCGGCCGGTAAATCCCCGGGGCTTGCGCAAATTTTCCATCCATCTCTTCAACATCAGTTTCCTCCTTAGTGCCGGTTCAAAATTTTTATAATTATCAGAATTTTGGCGCATTTGCGGCGTAAAACGCCGCAAACCGGGCTTTCC
>JAISAF010000483.1 GCA_031266855.1 Spirochaetales bacterium | reverse complement strand
CCGGGTATAAGAGTTTTTTTCGGGCGCATTTCCGGCGCTTCGCGCCGGAAACCGGGCTATCCGCTTCAATTCCTCGGAAAGCGCCGATGCGCTTTCCTGTGGGATTTCCGCTCCTATCCCTTGCGCGCGCACCAGCGGCGGAGAAGCGGATCTGCTAACGCAAATCCGCGGCCAGCCCCTTGCCTGCGCGGAGGCTGTTAGCCGCAAATCCGCGCAGCGGTTTTGCGGCTAACAGACCGGCGCCCAGCGGCAGGCCGCGCACGTTATACGCACACAGTTAATTGCCATCGGCAATTAACTGTGTGGCCCAATACCAAACACGAACAGCGCATAACGCGCTGTGCGTGGTGGCAGACCACGCGATATTGCTTCGCAAAATCGCGACCGCCTGGTTACGCGCAACTAATTGCCTTTGGCAATTAGCTGCCCATAAAATTGCCAGCGGCAATTTTATGGCCTGTTTCTCAAGCTGCCGCCGCGCAAGGGATTCCGGGGGCGCGATAGCGCCCGCTACAATACGATACCTATCGGAAAGCGACCGTCTTCGGGCGCATTGCAGCGGAAAGCCCGCAGGATTTGCGTCGGCAAATCCGAGGACTTGGAGCGCAAAGCCCGGTTTTTTGCGGTTTGGGAATTTGCGGTGCAAATTCCCAAACCGCAAAAAATGCGCCATGTTTTATCAGAAAAAGTAAATGCGTTTATCCTGTTGAAACAGCTTGTGTGTATACAAAGGAAAAGGCATGAATTATAGTATGCTAAACTTTAAACTTGAAGGATGTGATATGTATGTTAGAAAGAAACTGTAATCCGGCGGCTGAAGCGCTGCGGGCCGGTAAGAAAATTTCTTCCGCGTGGGTGCAGGCCGCGAGTCCTATTACCGCGGAGATACTTGCGGAGGCTGGTTTTGATGTGCTTCTTATCGATATGGAGCATGGTCCTGGCGATATTATGGTACTTATGGCTCAGATACAGGCGATGAAGGGTGAAAAGGCTGTTCCGTTTGTCAGGGCTTCGTGGAATGATTTTGTGCAGATAAAACGTATTCTTGACGCGGGCGCGTATGGCCTTGTAGTTCCTTATGTCTGTAGCGCGGCGGAGGCGCAGGCCGCGGTAAAAGCCGCGAAGTATCCCCCGGAGGGCATCCGGGGAATCGCGGGCAGCACACGCGCGGCGCATTACGGATACAATTCCCTGGAATATTTTGATACCGCGAACCAGGATATTTTTGTTTTCGTACAAATTGAAACCCCCGGAGCGGTCGGGAATATTGACGAGATACTCCGCGTTCCGGGTGTTGATGGGATTTTTATCGGCCCCATGGATCTGGCGACAACTCACGGTTTCCGGGGAAAACCGGGAACCCCCGCGATGCAGGAAATAATCAGGGATTTGGAAAAGAAAATAAAGGCAAGCGGGAAGGCTCTGGCAACCGTGTGTAACAATTTCGCGGACGCGAAGGAAAAATACGAGCGGGGGTACAATATGATTACCCTGATCAGCGATACCACGGCGCTTGGAAAAGTTGCCCGTGAGGAAATGGGGAAATTCCGTAAGGATATTCTTGGGGAATAAGAGCGCGGAAGGATAATCAACCAATGCCGCGGCGGGGCGGCTAAACCTGGCCCGTAATTCGAAAGGGGATGATTATACTGTAGCGCAAAGAAAAATTTACCGCTAAGCCGGAAACTGGCAAGGTCGGGGATGGGCGAGGGCGGGGACGGGCAAGGGGGCTGGTCGCAAAATTTCGGTCGCAATTTTTCGACCAGCCAATGCGTCCTGGCTGCTGGCAAAATCGCGAAGCGATTTTGCGCGGCCGCTGCGCGGCGCAAGGGATTGCAGTGGAAAGCCCACAGGATTTGCATGGGCAAATCCGAGGACTTGGAACGGAAAGCCCGGTTTGTGGCGCAAAGCGCCACAAATGCGCCCGAAGACGGTCGCTTTCCGATAGGTATGGATTGTAGTGGGCGCTATCGCGCCCCCGGAATGCGCCCAAATTCCGAATTGAAGTAAAATTACAAATGAGTTTTGGGAAACGCTTCCAAGTCTCATAAAAAAAACATAAAGAGAAGGATAGAACACATGAATCAGAAGCCGGATTTTCTTAGTTTCAGGGAGGAACGTTTGCGGGAGTGGTGTACCGCGGTGTTGAAAAAATGCTGCGCGGTGACGGATGACTATGCGGCCGCGGTAAGCGGCGCTCTTGTGTCGGCGAACCTGAGAGGAGTTGATACGCATGGCGTGAACCTCCTCCAGTATTATGTGCGGCGTTTCAAAAACATCAGTCATACGGATATACGCGTTACGGCTGAAATGCCCGCTTTCTGCCATATAGACGGAGGCGGACACATGGGCCCCGCGGTTTCCGTGTTCGCGATGGACAGGGCCATAGAAAAGGCCGCCGCCTGCGGAGTCGGGATGGCGATTGCCGAAAACTCCTCCCATTTCGGGGCAACCGGATATTACACATGCCAGGCGGCGCGTAAAGGTTATATCGGTTTTGCCACTACCGTAGCCTACAAAACGATGACGCCCTGGGGCGGGCTGGAAAACTTTATCGGTAACAATCCGTTTTCCTTCGCGTTCCCCTGGCGGGAGTTTCCCATCATGCTGGACATTTCCAATTCCGTCACGGCCCGCAATAAAATCTTCAACTACGCGCGGGAAGGCTGGGCGCTGCCGGAAGGCTGGGCGACTGACTCAGGTGGCGTGCCGACAACCGACGCGCGAAAAGCCATAGAAGGTTTCCTGCAACCCATAGCCGGGTACAAGGGGGTCGGGATCGCCATGATGTTTGAAATTATTGTGGGAACGCTCGCGCACGGGCACTATGCCACGAGTATCAAACCGAATGCCGACCCAACAGGAAACCAGAATGTTTCCCATCTTTTTCTGGCGATTAAGCCCGACTGCTTCATGACAAAAGAAGAAATAGGCGAAACGCTGGAAAAATTCGTTACCGCTTTTCGCGCCGTAAAACGCAGAAAAGACGTTGGAGAGCTTCTTCTGCCGGGCGAAATAGAGTATAATCGCGAACAGGAACGCAAAAAGACCGGCATACCGCTTAGTCCGGCGCTTGTAGCGGAACTGAATACATTCGCGTCGGAATCCGGCGCGCAAGCATTATTGGAGGACGTATGTTAAATCAGCAGCAACTCGATGAATTGAAAAAGTTTGATGCGCCTACTATCTGCAACGCTATTGAATTCTTTGGTATACGGCCAAAGACATCCGGTTTTATGAACACGAATATCAGGAAAGTTTTTCACAACAGCAAAAGAACCATCGGCTATGCCTGTACAGGCAAAATTTCCGCAATGCATCCGCCAGCGGAAGAACAAAAAAAGTTAAACGATCTGTATTACGGACGGCTGCACGCAAGCCCCAAACCGTCAATTACGGTTTTGCAGGATCTGGACCCCGTTCCAGTCGGTTCTTTTTGGGGCGAAGTACAGGCCACCACGCATCGGGCGCTGGGCTGTGAAGGGGCCGTCACCTCGGGCGGAGTACGGGATTTGGATGAGGTCGAGCCTTTGGGCTTTGAGTATTATGCCGCGTGTGTTCTGGTCTCTCACGCGTATATTCACCTCGTGGAAATTGACTGCCCCGTGGATATTGGCGGCCTTACGGTCAACCCCGGCGAACTCGTTTTTGCCGACAAGCACGGGATTGTGGTTATCCCGGACAGGACAGCGCCGTATCTCGCCGATGCCTGCCGGGCCGCCGCCGCCGCCGAACAGCCGGTACTGACAAACTGCCGGGAATACTTTGGCAAGCTGGTTCCGATGGAAGACTTGAAAAAATGGCGGGCCGAAATGACAAAGCTCCGCGGCGATGCCACAGAAAAATTTTCCGCGCTGATAAAATAGTCTTTGTAATTCGGAATTCGGGCGCGTTTTTTTGTCCGCTCATGGCGGACAAAAAAACCGGGCTTTCCGCTGCAAGTCCTCGGATTTGCTTATGCAAATCCTGTGGGCTTTCCGCTCCAATCCCTCGCGCGCCCAAGGGCTGGCGGCAGCCTTCAACCACGCCGCGCAATTGCCTTCGGCAATTGCGCGTGTACAACACGGGAGAGTCCTCTGCTCGGCGCAGGCTCTGCCTACGCCGTGTTAGAAGCAAGCGTCCACGCTTGCAGATCTGCCACCAAGCATGAAGCGTAGCGGAGTGCACGTAACTATCACCAACCGGCTGCCGGGCGGTAGCTTAGAAACAGGCACGCGCAATTGCCTCACGGCAATTGCGCGTGTACAACCCGGGAGAGTCTTTTCCCGATATGACGGGCGGCAAACAGCCCGCGAGGGGCACGACCGTTCAGCGGCGATCCGGATACCATTGATTTTACGTTTCAACTCACGCACCCGCGAGGAGCGCGTTTATCGCGCTATCGTCCCTTTACTTCCGCCGCCAGGGCCTTCCATGCTTTTTCATCGTCGCCGATAACAACGCGCCCTCCCTCCCTGATTACCGGCGTGCGAAGGAGAAGGGGATCGGCAAGGATTTCCTCTGTTTCCTCGTAATCCATGTACGCCATCCCCCGCTTTTTATAAGCGGGGCACTGCGTATCAATAAGAGCCTCCTCCGCGCTCAGTCCGCGGCGGATGTTTTCCAGTTCGCCCCGCGACAAACCCCGCTCAGCGAGATTGACAAAATAATAGGCGATTCCCCTGTCGCGGAAAAACCGCTCCGCTTTTTTTGTTATGCCGCATTTGCGTGTACCGTAAATTTGCATGACGGCAGTATATACCTGATTGGTTTATTTGGAACAGATACCGGAATAAACGCGGTATGAATTTTTATCTTCATATTCCGGGCGCATTTTTTGCGGCTAACGCCGCAAAAAACCGGGCTTTGCGCTCCAAGTCCTCGGATTTGCATAAGCAAATCCTGCGGGCTTTCCGCTCCAGTCCCTTGCGCGCGCTCCAGCGGCAGGTTTTAACAGGCTGTTGAAATATTCATTAGTAGGCTGTTTAATTAATCAATTTCGATGGTTTTTGCCAATATCGTGTTTAGCAATTCTTTATCGGATAAGGAATTACATAACCAACGTTTTGACGAAGAACACCGAAAATTACTTGGAATAGACTTTTTCAACAGCCTGCTAATGATTACATCACTCATCTTTATGAATTTTTATGGTGATGATATCCCCGTTTTTCTTATTTACAACGACATTTTTATACTCACGTATATAGGGGTTTATCATAATCCCAAAAGTTGAAGCCAGTGTTTGGGATACATTTTTATTAGGAACAAGAAATGATACAGTCAAATAATATTCATTGATAGGACTTTTATTTATTTCCTCAAGCCTGATATCAGTAACGTCCGATCCAAAAAGATCCAGGAATTTTTCTTTAATCTTTTCAACTGATTCTTTCACTGACACCATATAGACTCCTTTGATTCTATTATATTAATTCTTAATATTTTGC
>JAISAF010000474.1 GCA_031266855.1 Spirochaetales bacterium | reverse complement strand
GCCGTTCCGGCCCCGCCTCCGCCGCCGAAGGCGGCGGAGGTAAAGGCCGCGATTTTGCCGGAGGCAAAATCGCGGGGCGCCGGTAGCGGTGCGGAATTGCCGTGTTGCAATTCCGCGGGCAGGTTGCGCGCCGCCGCCGAAGGCGGCGGGCGTGAAGGCGCGCAATTTTGCTTTCGCAAAATTGCGCCATGGGGTTACAGGCGCGTACCTGCCGCTGGGGCGCGCGCGAGGGATTGGAGGGATGCGGGAGCAGCCACAGCGCGGAGCGCTGGGGCCGGAGCGGCAGCGGAGTCCCGGAAAGCCCGGTTTTTTTGCCCGCCTCTGGCGGGCAAAAAAACGCGCCCATATACCGTATGGCTGTTTATTGCTTCAGGCTTTTTGCTGTGTCCGTGAATCTTTTTATGATTTCGTTTTCTTCGGGCATGCCGGGTAGGTGATCGGCTGCCTCCGGTACTGTTACTGGCGGGTAGAGTGTCCAGGAGTCCCGCATGGGGTAGATACGGCGTTCTTCGCTGGCGGTTTTCCCTTGCCGTGTTCCGACGCGCCAGACATGGTGAAAGCCCTCGCCGGGTAGTGTAAGTTCTATGGGCATCCGGAGCCGTCCGTTATGCGCTATGAGGTCTTCCTGCCGGATGGTAAGGCGCTTAGAGTTTTCCGCGTTAGCGCTGGCGCCGGTGTCGAGGGCGGCGTAAATATGTCCTGGTATGGGGATGAAGGCGGTGTCAATTCCCAGCGCTTCGAGCATGGCGCAGTAGAGGATCGACAGGTCGTCGCAGTCTCCGCCCCGGTAGTACAGGGTTTGGTAGGGATAGTTCAGGCTGTCCAGCGCCGCGGCGTCTTCGGACATTTCCGCGAATGGGGAGGCGGGGTCAATCACGTAGTTCATTCCGTAGGCGGCCAGGGCTTCAAACAGGGCCGCGGCGTAGCGCACGTTCCGGGGCAGGCCGTTTTCGGGGAGGCTGTCCGTTATCGAGGCCGCGTACCGGGCGAATAGCCGGGCCGCGCTGTCGCGGGGTGACACGAATGAGGCGGCCCGCCGGTCATCGTCCCAACTGAGGGCGTTGCGGTGGTAGACTGGCATTTGTATCGGGAAATCCGTTTCTTTCCGGGCGCCGAGGCTGTGGTAACTTATCAGTATCCGGCCGTTAGCCGTAACGTTCTCTGTCAGGGAGAGCATGACTTCGTTGAACAGGGCTGTTACGGGCAGTTCGGCGCTTTCTCCCGGGGCGAGCCGGGGAAGGGTCGCGAACAGTTCCGGCTGTCCCATGTAGCGGTCCATAAAAAGCGAGAGGTTGACGCCGGTGATGGTATTTGGTTCGTTGTTGGTAACGCGTATTGTTGCCGCGGGTTTGTCTTTGTACCAGGCGTAGGAAACGGGAAAGATCCGCTGCTGCGCGGTCTTTTCGCCCCGGACTTTGGCTTCTCCTCCCATGATGTGCGAAAGGTTCAGCGTGATTCCCGCGCTCAGGTTGAACACGCCTAGGGGCGTACCGGAAAAGGCGTGCCACAGGTATTCCCCCGCGGCGTAGAGGGAAATGGATGGGGAGAGGTGAAACTCCGTCCGTAGAGCGCCTCCTGTGAAGGGCCGGGTGTTCGTGTAATCCTCCCATTGATACTGGTACAGCCCGGCCTGTATATCGGCGCGGAAGGTCCAGCGGTCAAGGGGACGCCAGCGGAGGAAGGGGCATACACCGCCCCGGTACAAAGTGAAAGCGCTTCCGGCGTCTGTGGAGAGGCTTGAGAAGCCGCCCGCCGCGCTGAATCCCATAAAGGGGAGAAAGGCCCAGTCAATGGCGGCGGCGGCTCCCGCGCCGGGGCCGAAGTGTTCTTTCCCTGCGGGGACTTCAAAGGCCGGCGCCAGGGACAGGGCGAATTCGTTTTCCGCGAATACCGGCGCGCACAGCAGCGCGGATAAAATCATAGACGCAATGACGGATAAAATGACAGAAAAAATATCAGATAAAATTAAAACCGCGCCGGGTACCTGTTCTATGATTCGGTAAAGTCTGATTCGGTAAAGTCTTTTCATGCTTATTTCTCCGTTCCTATTTTTCGGTTAGATTAATGATTCCGTCCCAAACACCGGGCGGCGAGCTGATATACTCCCGGCAGCGTTGCGCGTAGCGTAGTGCCGTCCTGTCCTGTGGCGCTTTTTCTGTCAGGACGCGAAAGAGTTTTTCCGCCATTTCAAAGGAACCTTTTTCAAAAAGGCCGAGCGCTTTTTCCCAGGCGGCAAGGTACTGTGCCGTTTCTTTTCCTGTTTCGTCCCGCAGTCCCAGGAGTTCGTAGAGCCGTACCGGCGCTTTGATGCCCACCACCCGTACCCGGTCAAGGCCTCGGCAGATAAATTCGTCTCCCGCTTTTTCTTTGGTATATTCGCTTATCAGGATGCCGGTGTGGTACTGCTTGTTTACCCCTTCAAGCCGGGAGGCGAGGTTGACCGCGCTACCCATAATCGTATAGTCCATTTTGTTTTCCGCTCCCATGTTCCCCACTACCATTTCCCCAGTGTTGATGCCTATCCGGGTAAACAGGGGCGACGGGCTTAAATTTTCTTTTATAATGAGCGCGTTTAGTTCCTGTTCCGCTTTTTTTATTCCCAGGGCGCTTCGGCAGACCAGGGCCGCGTGATCCCCGCGGTATACCGGCGCTCCGAAAAAGGCGATGATGGCGTCCCCTTCGTATTTATCAATGGTTCCCAGCTTTTCCATGATGATGTTGCTCATGGCGGTTAAATACCTGTTCAGGAGCCGTACCAGTTGAACGGGATCCAGTTGTTCGGAAATGCCTGAAAAGCCCTGAATGTCTGTAAAGAGGGCGGTCATTTCCCGCTTCTCGCCGCCCAGGTTGAGTTTGTCGGGATTGGCGATGATTTCGCCGATGATCACCGGGGAAAGGTAGCGGGAAAAGGCCATGTGGAGAAATGTTTTTGCCCGGCTGGTTCCAAGAAAGTTGATGACCAGAACCGCGAGGAAGGTCAGGCTTGACGAGGCCAGGGGAAGGGCAAGGCCCACATACTGTTTCGTACCATAAAAATAGAGCAGCGACAGGCCGCTTAAGAGCGCCAGGGCGCAGGCTCCCGCGGGGATGGATTTTCCTGTGGCAAGGCGGCCTGTCAGAAGGGCGATACCAAAGGAAAAAACCAGGGCAAGAAAAACGGAAACAGGAAGCGGCGCGTCGTCCAGGAATTCCTGCGAAAGAAGCATGTTCGCCATTACCGCGTATATGCCTACGTTGGGGTAATTTTCCTCAAAAGGGGTAATGCCGTTATCAGTCATGGAGGTGGCGTCCGCGCCGATAACGCAGAAAGTCCCGTCCAGGCCGGCGAGGCCGGCGCGGATATCCCGCATCCGCTGAAGCTGCTGCCGGGCCGCCAAAAACAGTTCTTCCACATAGACCGGGGTTTCCGTATCGCCTTTTACCATTTCAAGGATACGCCCCCTGTATGGCCCCTCAAGGAAATCCCCGGCGGCCTCAAAAAAGTTTTTCCGCACTTCGAGCCAGCTTTCAATCCCGGCGCCTTCCGCCCGGAGGCTTTCGGCCAGATTGAAAAGTTCCCAGGGATTTTGCCCGTCCTTTTCCCATACCGTGAAGAAGCCGGAGGAGTTCATAAGGCCCAGATTTTCCGCAAACACTTTTTCGATAATCGTATGCTGGATCAGTTCCAGAAGCGATATAAGCCGGTAATCGTAAAAGGATTTTTTCGGCCACTTGAGCAGGATGGAACCGTCCTCTGTCCGGGGTATCCTGATGTTCTTTGCCGTGCCGTTTATCCGCGCGTTTTTCAAAACGATTTCCCCATCGGAAACCTCAATATCAGGATTACCCAGGAGCCCCCTCATGCCGGTAAGGGCCAGGTGGCCATAGTAGTTTCCCCGGTACCTGGCAAGGAGATCGATCCGCCGCCTGATGCCGTCCGGATCGGCGGCCGCGTTGACAAAACCCGCGCCCGCCGCCCGGCGGAGCAGTTTGTATATAGCGGGCATAAGCCCCGCCATTTCGGGAGTTTTCTTATCGGCGGCGGCCTTAACGTTCAAGGCAAAACGCGATTCAAGCAGAGCCAGCGCCGCCCCGTCAGGTTCCGGTATCCGCGCGCCGGAAAGCACGTGCTCCCGGCCTATCATGGTAAGGGTGAGCCATGAACAGCCTGAAAACGCCAGGGCCCGCGCGAAATATTCATCCACGTTCCGGGTGAGATACTCAAGGGACTGCTCCAGTTCCAAACGGACTGCCCCATTGAGCGCGAGAAATTCACTCCTGTAAATTTCGTTTTCGCCCCGCCGGATACTGCCCGCCGAAAGGCCGTCGATAAGCCGGGCAGCGGTTTCGTTTATTCTCGTAAAACCCGCGTCCAGATAACGGGAAAACACTTCGCCCGCGTATTCCCGGTCAAGCCGCTCGGGGCTTTCGTCAAGGTAATTCAAGTCGATGGTGATGGATCCGGCTCCCAGCTCTCTCAGTAAAACTACCACGTCGGCCATGACTTCCCGGCGGAAAGGAAAGCCTCCCGCGTAGCTTATGGAATCGTCGTCCAGGGTGAGTACATAGACCTGTTCGTGTTCCGTCAGGGAAGGCAGGGCCCGCAGAAACAGGTCGTAGATTTTGTTATCCGCCGGGGTAAAAAGCAGGGGCAGAGTCAGGGTAAAACAAACGAGGGGAATAACAAGCGGCCTTTTACCGCCGTTAGCCGCAATGTTCAGTTTCAAAAAAGCATCCTCCACAATCAGAATTTGGGCACATTTTGCGGTTTTCGCGCGCGAAAACCGCAAAACCGGGCTTTCCGCTCCAAGTCCTCGGAAGCGCCAATGCGCTTCCTGTGGGCTTTCCGCTGCAATCCCTTGCGCGGCGCACACGCGGCTCGGCGCAGGATCCGCCTGCGCCGGAATTAAAAGCAAGCGTCCACGCTTGCAGGTTTGCCACCATGCACAGCGCGTTACGCGCTGTGCATGTCTCTATCACCACCGGCTCACCGCCACCTGAGCTTACAATAAACTGTTACGCTTGCAGGTCTGTCACCAGGCGCACAGCCGCGCATACAACCACGCGCCGCGAATTTTACGTAGGCCAAAAACCCGGGCAAACCCCCTGCGGGTTTTTTGGTCCCCCAAAAAACCCCCCGGGGGGC
>JAISAF010000403.1 GCA_031266855.1 Spirochaetales bacterium | reverse complement strand
GGTCGGACGCCGAAGGCAAAAATCACTCGCGTATCAAAATCGTCGGCGAGCATGTGGAGTTCAACCCGGTGGCTCTACAGGCAAAAAGTCCCGTTACTACAGCGACGGCAGCCAACGCCATAGCGGAGCCGGAGCCGGTCTACTTTGAGGAAGCCTATCCGCCTGAACTCTCCGGCGGGCAGGAAAGCCCATAAAGCCGGGCAAAACCTGACCCGCGGAATTTTTTTGCGCTAGTCATTCCCAAAATCGCGGGGTGCGTGGTTAAACGCAAGCGGCATTGCGTATGCAAGGCATACGCAATGCCGCTGCGTTTAATCGCGAAGCCGAAGAAGTCTAAGACTTACTAAGGCAAATCTTTAAAAGCTTGTTCAATATCTATCCAGTGTGCCATAATCTTCACCAGAGGAGGGGGAAGAATGCACAGTTATCCAGGTGATATAACACGCGAAGAGTTTTAGATTATCCGTCCGGTTTTGGAAAGCGCGAAAAAACTTACCAGGCCGCGGAAAAAAGACCTGTATGATATTTTCTGCGCCATACTGTATCTGATAAAAAGCGGCTGCCGGTGGCGCATGCTGCCAGCGGATTTCCCGAAATGGGGGATTGTCCGGTATTATTATGACGTATGGTCAGGGGAACGCAGGGACGGCAGCACACTGCCGGAGGAAGTCTTAAAAAAACTGGCTATCATGGTACACAATGATGCTGTGCGACGGGATAAAACAGCCTGCGCTATTATTGACGCGCAAAGCGTGCAAAATGCCGGTACGGCGGGGGAAAAAGGGTATGATGCGGGCAAAAAAGTGTCAGGAATCAAACGCCATATTGTTGTAGATATGATGGGTTTGCCTCATGCGCCGGGAATTACCGTCGCAAACCTCACTGAGCGGCAGGGGGCGGCCAGGATGATGAGGCAAAATCCAGAGAATCTATCAGAAGTAAGGAAGTTTATTGTTGATGGAAGTTATTCGGGGGAACCTTTCGCACAGGCGGTAAGGGATATGTGCGGGGCGGAAGTGGAAGTGGTAAAGCGGAATGAACTGCATAGATTTGCGGTGCTGCCCAAACGGTGGGTGATGGAGAGGAGTTTTGGATGGCTGGATAAGGCGCGCCTGCTCTGGAAGAACTGTGAACGCAAACTTCACAATTCCCCCCGGATGGTCATCCTGGCGTTCATCGCCGTTCTTCTTATAAAGAGATAGTGAACAGGATCTTAGAGCCTGTTCACTATCTTGAAAACCCCTGGGCCGCGCAAGGGATTGGAGGGATGCGAAGCAGCCCCGGCGCGAAGCGCCGGGGCCGTAGCGATAGCGGAGTCCCGGAAAGCCCGGTTTTTTGCGGCATAGCCGCAAAAAATGCGCCCAAATTCTGATATTGAAACAAAATTATAAAGATTCTAAACAGGCTCTGAGACTTTTTCGGCTTCGTGTTTAAAAAAATCTGTGGGCCGGGTTTAGGGGCTTTGTTACGGATTATTTTTCGGCAAGGCTTACCGAGCCGTCCCAGGCGGGCGGGGGTGGGTTTTTCAGGTTTTCCGCGCCGCGTTCCAGGTACAGCCGTGAAAGGTAGTCGCCGGGATTAATTTCCAGCGCCCGGCGGAAGTATCCTGCGGCTGTTTCCCATTCCCGCAGACGGTAAAGCTGGATTCCTTTGTTGTAGGTGTCCAGAACTTCCTGGTTGATAAGAAGCTCCGGCGCCGCGCCCGTATCGGTTTCTTTTTCCTTGTGCGTGGTATTTTCAAAGCCTGTGTAGACTGCGTAAATTTCCACCGGCTCGTCTTTGCCTTTTACCCGAACTTTGTCGATGTTGCGGAAAACAAAATGCTCGCGTGCGGCGTGGTACATGTATTCGGAGACGATAAGGGGATGGTGGTACTGTTTGGTTAGGCCCTCGAGGCGGGAGGCCAGGTTTACTGTGTCGCCGATGACGGTGTAGTCCATTTTGTCGCGGAAACCTATATTTCCTACAACGCATTCGCCGCAGTTAATGCCTATTCCTATGCGCAGGCCGCCGACGGGCAGATGCACCTGGGAGGTGTCGACCGATTTGAGGGCCGCGAGCATTTTTACCGCGGCGCGGATAGCGCCTAGGGGCGCGTTGTCCGCGGCGCGCGAAGCGCCGAAGATCGCCATGATGGCGTCTCCGATAAACTTGTCGATGTGGCCGCCTTCCGGGAGGATCTTATTGCCCATAGCGGCAAAGAAACCGTTTAGAAACGATACGACATCCTGCGCCCCGGTGTTTTCCGAAATGCGGGTAAAGTCGCGTATGTCGGAAAACAGAATCGTTATGTTGCGGGTTTCGCCGCGCGCCGCGCTTACGGAGGAGGAGCCGCGGATGATTTCGTCCATTACATCCGCGGGCACATAGCGGGCAAAGGCTGTGCGGGTTTTTTTCTGAAGCTCCGCCATTTCCCGCGCCGAGAGCGCGCCGGCAATGATGGGAGCGGCGGCGGCCAGAAACACATTCAGGTTTTCCAGGATTCCTTGCGAGAAGTATTCCTTTATGGAATTTGCTATATGCAGCGAGGCGAACTTTTTTCCCGCGCAGGACAGGGGGAACATCATATACGACTCTATTTGTTTGTTTCTGTCTCCTGCGGGAAAAAAATCCATTGTATGTTTTGTAACAGCTTTATAATCCGGGAAAAGACCCGCGAAATCCGCGCCGCTGATACCGTTAAAATCGTCAACAGCAGCCTGGCTGTAACCGGAGAAGTTCGCCGTATACACGTAGAGACTGTTATCCGAACCCTGCATCATCACGGACACTATTTCCGTTTCGGCCATATTATGCAGAAGGTCCAGAACGCCCTGCGTAATTTCTTCCAGCGTGCCGGACAGCCCGGCCAGGAGGCCGATTACCGTTGTTTGAAAGAGCCTGGTGTCCAGCAGGTTGTTTACCATTTCTATTAAAGCCGCGTCGTTGATGCGCCTGCCTTCCCGTTCGACAGCGGCGTAGTCGGTTTGCGGGCTGTCTGCCAGAAGCCGGAGAATGCCGGTTTTTAGCGCGGCAAACTCCTGTGGGGATTTTTCCATATAAAGGTCCGCTCCCGCCGCCCTGCCCCAGAATTTATCTTTTGTTTCGCCCAGGGAAGTGAGCATGATGACAGGGATGTTTTTTGTGGCCTTGCGGGATTTGAGCAGCCGTGTTACCTGATAGCCTTTGAAAAGAGGCATTTCCACGTCGGTGATGATTAAATGGGGCATGAAGCTGTATACCAGTTTCATGCCTTCAAAGCCGTTTACCGCCCTTTGAACCGTATAGCCCTCTTCGCCCAGCGTTTCCATTACTATATCGGCGAAGATGTCCGAGTCTTCCATGAGCAGTATGCGTTTCCCGGCGTTCCCCTCGCTGTTACTCATTTTCCGCTCCGATAAGGTCGCGCACCGCGGTAAGCAGGTTGTGGTTGTTAAAGGAGTTTTTGACGATATAGCGGGAAGCGCCGAGCATAGCCGCGCGTTTCTGGTCTTCTTCGCTTGCGCGGGAAGAGATGACGATAACTGGTATATCCGCCAGTTCCGTGTTTTTGCGGATGTTTTCCGTAAGCATGAAGCCGTCCATCCGCGGCATGTTCAGGTCTGTACAGATAAGGTCATAGCGCCTGGCCTTCGCCGCCGAGAGCGCCTCTATTCCGTCGGCCGCGGTGTCCACTTTATATCCTTCCGAGCGGAGTATCTCGCTCTCGATTTCGCGGGTGGGCAGGGAATCGTCTACCACGAGGATGGCTTTCCGTAGTTTTTTGTTTTCAAGCTCCCGCTTTTTTAAGTCTATGCCCTTGATCCGTTTTGCCATGCCGATAATCGCGGGCATGTGAAGCGCCGGAACCATTTCGTAATCCTCGCTTAAAACCATGCCGGAAAAAATTGACAGCGGTTCCATAAAGGCGGGAAGGGCTTTGAGTATAACGCTGTGCATGCTGTCCACTGTGTCCACAACCAGCGCGATTACATCATCATAGGCATGGATAATAACAACAAATATCGCATCACCGCCCTGCGCCGGGTTTTTGTTTTTTATTCTGAGTATCTGATCAAGATAATACAGCCGGATAATTCTGTCCTGATAGCGTATCTCCGGGCGGTCTACTACTGTAATGATTTCGTCCCGGCTTAGAAGAAGTATAGTGTCCACAAAGGTCGCGGGAATGACAAACTTCATGTCCCCTGTGGAAACAGGGAATCCCATAAGGGCCGCGATGGAAAGGGGTACTACGATGGTAAAGGTGGCGCCCTGCCCGGGCGCGGTGTCCACCAGGATGCTGCCTTTCAGGCGTTCAATATTCGCGCGCACGGCGTCGAGGCCCACGCCGCGTCCTGAGATACTGCTTACCGCGGCGGAGGTGGAAAACCCGTTTTGAAATATAAAGTTGACAAGCTCTTCCCTGGAAAGGGCCGCCGCGGCTGCTTCGCTTACATAGCCTGATTTTACCGCTTTGCCGCGGATTTTCTCGTGGTCTATGCCCCTGCCGTCATCGGAAATAACTATTTTCATGCTGCCGGATTCCCGTGAGCAGCGGATTGCTATATGCCCGGTTTCGTTTTTACCCGCGGCGAGCCGCTCTTCGGAACTTTCAATGCCGTGATCCAGGGCGTTGCGTACCATGTGAAGGAAAACATCAGAGAGTGTTTCGATAATATTCTTGTCGATTTCGTTTTCGCCGCCTTCAATGGAAAGCCGGACTTTTTTTCCAAGCTCAGTGGATAATTCGTACACATACCGGGGATAGTTGTCCAGAATCGTTGAAATAGGCAGCATGCGCAGGGAGATGACATTGTCGTATACGCTTTTTGTCTGATTTCCTGTGTCGGCGGCATAATTTTTTAATGTCTGGGCAATCTTCGCCTGAAGACGTTCCAGCTTACGAAAACCGTCAAAAAGTTCGCTGCCGATGTTTTTCTCCGCTTTCAGGGAACGGGAAAATCCTTTAAGCATGCCGCTGAGCGCGGCGCTTTCCTGGGCGGCTGCCCTGGCGGCGATTTCAAGGGATTGAAGGGAAGCGGCGTTTCTAATAATGGCGTCTATTTTGTTCAGGGGTATGCGTATGCTTTCCGATTTGGCCGTTTCCCGTTTCGCCGCCTGGGCCGGTTTGCCGGTTCCGGCCTGCCGCGGCTCATCCCCGCTTCCAGGCTCCCGCGGCGGCGCGGCGGCTGGCGGTGCGGACGTAAGCGGTGCGGCGGCTGATGGCGCGGGCGTAAGCGGCGCGGCGGCGGGAACAGCAGGCGCGGCAGCGGGAGAGGCGGTCTGCGCGCCGCCGGGGATTGCGTATTCCTCGCCGGAGGCCAGCGCGGCAAGCTCCTTTTCAAACGCGCGGATATCAACGGCGTCGTCCCTTGTTTGCTGTATCACCGCAAGCCCCGTTTTGATCATATCCAGGGAAGCCAGGGCAAGCTTCATCGCCCTGTCCGGAAACCCGATACGCTGTTCCTTCAGCGAGATAAAAACGCTCTCCAGGGCGTGAGTCATGGCCTCAATACGCTTAAACTCCAGCATACGGGACGACCCTTTGAGGGTGTGCAGGACGCGCAGCAGCGTAATAACATCGTCTTCTACCGCCGTCCCGTCCCTGATTTCAAAAAGCAGGGCTTCCGCCGCCGCCGCGTTTTCAAGAGCCTCGTCTATGTATTTCGCTATATACTTGTCCCTGTCGATTGCCATATCAGTTTTTTTCGTCCGCGCTTATTTCGGTACCAAGGATTGTTTCCAGTTCCCCAATAAGCCGCGTAAGCCCCTCGGCGGAGGCCGTGGCGACTTCGGTAGAATGGATGAAACTGCTCAGCCCGCGGGAAATATCCGCAATAGCGATATTGATCTGCTCGCTCGACTTCTGCTGCTTCTGGGTAGACTGCGTGATAGTACCCGCCTGATTTGCGGTGATCTCCGCCCCGGACCGTATTTCCCGGAAAATATCCTCCAAATCCTTAATAAGCTTGTTGCCTTCGGTGATCTTGTCGGCGCTCTCCTCGCTGGAAATAATCAGCGACGAGGAAGAGTTCTGTATCTCCTCCACCTGTTCCCTGATTTGTTTTGTCAAAGCCTCGATATCGCCAGCAAGCCGGTTTACCTCGCTTGCCACAACCGCGAAGCGTTTGCCCCTGTCTCCCGCGCTCGCGGCCTCCAGCGCGGCGTTAAAGGCAATTACCTTGGTCTGGTCGGTAATCGTGTTGATGGTTCGCACAATATCGCGGATTCTGGTAATCTTGTTTCCCAGGGCTATGATTCCGGCAATAACGCTGTCGTTCTTGGTTTTAATGTCCCCCATCTGGATAACGTTCTGTTCCAGTACCGAAAAACCAGCCTTCACATCCTCTTCCATTTTGGAGGCGATGGTCGAGACACTACCCGTTTTTTCCGCTATATCCGTGGCAATCAGGGTGTTTTCCTTGATAGTACTTTCGATCTCCTGTACGCTCGCCGCCTGATTATTGGAAGTGGTAAAAATTTCCTTTGATGAAATAAAAATCTCATTGGTAGACTGCTGTATGGTCTTCGCCATGTTCTTGGACTGATCCACCGTTTTCGCGGCAGCCGCGGCGGCCTGGGCTTCGGACTCAAGCAGGGTATTGAACATCCGCAGCCGCCGTGTACAGGCAATGCCGGTAATCGCCCCCGAGACCATCATCCCAAGGAAGCGGAAAACCTCGTTATAGAGAGGAAATCTCACCGCGATCCACTCGCCGCCAATCATAGCCCTGTAAGGCACATCCAGTACATCCCCGTGAGGAAATATGGCAATAAAATAGGTAAGGGCCGCGTAAATGCCAGAAAAAATGGCGCAGCGCGCATCATAGCGGAATGAACCCAGCACAATCAGAACCGTATAAAACAGCGCGTGTATCGAAAGAAAGGAAATAGGCGGGTAGGTTTTCGCGTAAGTACCAGAGATAAACACAATCACGGAGATAGTCGTCATATCCAGAAAAACACAAATATATTTAAGCCGCGGACTTACCAGGGACTTCCGGCGCAAATAGAAAAGCACAAATAATCCGTACACAAAGAAGAAAGTCGTCCCCACATGGGTACGCCAGGGTGTGTATCCCAGGCCGGATCTTCCCCGGAGAACGGAAATTGCTATCATGCCCACCACGTAGATGGCGCCCAGAGCCATACGGAAATAATTAATAATCATCTCCCCGTCGCGTTCGTCACGGCTAATACGTTCTTCCATGCTGTTTAACATTTTATTCATTTCTCCTTCTGCGCTTTTCGTGTGTTTTCAGTCCGGTACGAGGCGGCCGTCTGCCGCAACTGCGCGGACATTCCATTAAGCGTATCGGCGATTTTCGAAGTAGAAGCCGTAGCGCTAACAAACTGCTGCACCCCGGCGGATATCTCCTTCAAAGCCTGGAATATCTGGGAAGAAGCAAACTCCTGCTGCTTACTCAAGTTGGAAATCTGCTGCGACCGTATCGCCACATTCTGGGAAATATCCACGATATTCTCAAACACCGATTTCTGTTCCACCATCCTTTCATAGCCGGAGTCTATTTTCCGGCTCCCGTTATTGGCCTCCTCAATAAGCGTCCGGGAAGCCGCCTGCACTTCGGATATCCGTTCTTTTATCTCCGCCGTGGATTCTACCACATTGCCAGCAAAACGGCGTATCTCCCCGGCAACCACAGCAAACCGCGCCCCCGCCTCGCCGGAAGAAGAAGCCTCCAGCGCGGCGTTAAAGGCGATAAGTTTCGTCTGATCCGCGATAGCGTCAATAATAGTAACAGTTTCATCTATACGCCCCAGCATATCCGCGAGGTTTTTAATCTCATCGATAATCCTGCTATTCTGCTCCCGTATATCCTGCATCATATCCTGATTCGCGTCACGCAGATCCGCCCCGCGCTTGCTGAGTTCCTGGGTTTTAACCGCAAGCTCCGCCACCTCCGCTGTCTTGGCCGCGGCCTGTACAGAAAGATTTTTATTCCCTTCCATAGTGCTTACGATCTCCGCCACGCTGGAGGACTGCTCGGCGGCAGTAGCGGAAATCTGTTTTGCCGAAGCCGACAGGTCGTATACCGCCGTGGAAATCCTTTCCGCGTTCTCCGAAAAGGAATGAAAAGCGGGCCGCAGCTTTTCCAGAAAACGGTTAAACGCCCCCATCGCCTGTCCAAACTCATCCCCGGAAACGAAATCGCCCGACAGGTCTTTATCCGCAAGCCGCGAAAAAAAATCCTGTAACCGCCGGGCGCTTCCCGAAACAGCCGAGGCTGCCGCGATTACCATACCGAAAGCCACAAGCGAAACCGGCACGGCAAGCGCCAGAAAGCGTACCAAATCGTCCCCCGCCGGAACAATAACAAAAACCGCCGCCCCCAGAAGCGCCGCGAAAAGGACACAGGCGATGGCCAGTTTCGTGTTTATCCGCATTTTACCGAAAATCATGTTTCACCCCTCACCGGCTGTTTTTTTCAGCAATTCTTCAGTTTCGACCCTGTTCAAATTTTTGGCGCATTCCGGGACCGCGCCAGCGGTCACTACAATCCATACTTATCGGAAAGCGACCGCCTTCGGGCGCATTTTTGGGCTGCCAGAGGCAGCCCAAAAACCGGGCTTTCCGCTCCAAGTCCTCGGATTTGCCAATGCAAATCCTGTGGGCTTTCCGCTACCATCCCATTGCGCTCGGCAGCGCAATTTGCCAGGCAAATTGCGCATAGCAGATTTCCGCAGCCGGAAATCCGCTATAGGCCGTCCCTGCCACCGCCCCGCGATTTTGCATAGCAAAATCGCGTGGCGCCAATTATGCGCCAGGGATTCCGGGGGCGCGATAGCGCCCACTACAATCCATACATATCACGCCCAAACAAACGCACG
>JAISAF010000276.1 GCA_031266855.1 Spirochaetales bacterium | reverse complement strand
TTGTCTATCTGTGCCTCGATATGAAAAAGCTCTCCGGCTACGCAAATCACCATGTCCGAAACAATCTGTTTCAGGCTTTCGGTAACTTTCTCCCTGTTGGGAAACTCAACCGCGCTGTTCAGGGGAAAGTTTGTATTAAACAGGCCGTTGATAAAACAAACGACCGCGCGGGAGCTGGCCTCCTGTACAAGCCGCTTGAAGATAAGATCGAAAATGTGAAATCTCCCGCGTTTATGCTGCTTATTCATGGCTTTGACTATACCACATTCCGGGTAAATGTACAGGGAAGCTCCAAAAACTTTTTAGAGCCTGTTCAACAACCTTTTTGTAATTCGAAATTTTGGCGCATTTTTTTGGGCGTGCTTCGCGCACCCAAAAAAACCGGGCTTTCCGGGACTCCGCTATCGCTGCGGCCCCGGCGCTTCGCGCCGTGGCTGCTTCGCATCCCTTCAATCCCTTGCGCGCGCCCAGCGTCCGATTCACGAAATTGCCGTGAGGCAATTTCGTGAATCGGTTTTGAAGCAGCAGGCGTGGAGGCGGCAACCGGAAGACCGTTCTGTTAAAAGAACACCCGCAAAATTGCTGCACAATTTCGCGGGTCTGTTTGTACGCACCTGGTTAGCCGCTATGCTCTGTACATGGTAACAGTTCACTCAATTTTGCCCCGGTACAAATCCGCTGGTGGAAAAGGAGGCCCCGCGAAGCCGCACAAGTAAAAGGACCATCGCCAGCCCGTGGGGCACAAGGGATTCCGTGGGCGCGATAGCGCCCACTACAATCCATACCTATCGGAAAGCGACCGTCTTCGGGCGCAATGGGATTGTAGCGGAAATCCTTTTTTGCCGTCTTCGGCAAAAAAGATTGAAGCGGAAAGCCCGGTTTTTGGCGCGGGAGCGCCAAAAATGCGCACATATTTTCTTAACTTGTTGACAAGTGGGAAGGCTTTCCCCCTGGCACGGCATTTTAGAACAAAAAAGAGGTCTGCCACCTTTTTGAAACAGTTTTTAATGGCTTGACAAAGGCGATGGTTCCTCATAGACTTGTCTTCGATTAGTCAATCGGCTGTAAGGAGATGTCATGCCTTTTTTTTATAGAAAAAAACAGAAAACAGTCTGGTTTGCGCGTTTTCTCCTGTGCGGGCTTGCGGTGTGCGCGCTGGGCCTCGTGGGATGTACGACCACGGATTCGGCGCCGGTGGAGACTTCGCCGCTCAGGCGTTCCCGGCAGAATACCGCTGATCCGCTGCCATTAAGACAGGCTATTTATTCCATTGTGGAAGAAATAGAGGAGACTTTGAAAGAGAAAAAGCAGCCGGGCGAAGAGCTTCCGATTGCGGTACTGCGGATTGATTCAAGCTGGAACGAGCTTTCGGACTGGATCAGCGACGAGTTGGAAGCGGAGTTTTCAAACGGAGGCGTCCTGCGGCTTGTTGATAAAAAGAATACGGATATAGTGCGGGGTGAATTAACAGAACAGAATTCCGGCTATGTCAGCGAGGAACTTGTTCAGCGGATGGGGCAGGAAACAGGGGCAAAGTATATAGTGTCCGGGGTTTTATTTGAGGAATCCGCCACTTCCAGTTTCTGTCTGCGGATTTATTTAACCGCGATTGAGTCGAATATCCGGGAAATGACTCCCACGCGTTACGTGATAAAAGGCGACACGCAGATTCAGCCGTATCTGGAACGGGAACAGCAACAGAAGGAACTTGCGGCGCAACGGCAGCAGGAAGAACAGGAAAGAATGAAACAGGCTGAAGATCAGCGGAAGATTGAAGAAGCCCGCCAGGCGCAGTTGCGGGAAGAAGCGCGGGAACGGGAACTCGCCCGTGTCTCATGGAAAAGGAAATGGCTGTATTTCGGCGCGCGGGGAGGATTTTCCTACCGGCATTATCAAATGTCCAAAGACGATTTTGATCCCGAAACTACCGAAACCGAATCCGGTTTTCCCTACGAAATAGCCGCGCATCTGGCCTTGCAGTTTTCTCCTTTACTGGCGCTCCAGGTGGAAGGCATTTACACCTACGATACGGTTGAGTATTCAGGAATCAGCGGCCCCCCTTCCGGGAGCTTTAGGGCTTCATTTGATTCCTCATCGATTATGATTCCGGTACTTCTGAAAATACAGGGCAGGCCGGACATATTCAAGTTTTCCCTGTTTGCCGGGGGATATTATGTGTATCACCGGGATAAAATGAAATATGAGATCGGCGGCAGCAGGGCTGAGTACGATTACAAGGTGCCCTTCGGCTTTGTGGGGGGGATTGACGCGGGCTTCAAGGTAGGGCCGGGAGTGCTTTTCCTTGACGCGCGTTTTGCGATAGACGCTGGAAAGACAAGTATTCAGGATTCGGGCGGAAAATCCCTTGCCCTCTATGACCGAATGATGGGGTCCTTTACTGTCGGCTATGAACTTGGATTATTCGAGAAAAGCGACTCGCGGGATTATGATTAAAAGGAGACTATTTATGATGAATAAAAGAAACTGTATCCCCGTCCTTGGGGTGATAT
>JAISAF010000042.1 GCA_031266855.1 Spirochaetales bacterium | reverse complement strand
TTCACTTGTCCCGCCGCCATAACTGGCGGCACCTGCGAAAAACAAACATAATAAAAGCGGGATCAGTCTTTTTCTCATACACTCCTCCTTGTGATGGTTTTATATGCCGCCGCCAAACTTTTTGGCGGTCAAACATGCTATTCGCTCAATGCTGCCCGGTTTCTGTTCCTGAAAACGATTTAGACTTGAAAGAATAGATTATCACCTCCTTTTGTGCTTCCGAAGAAATACAAAATAACGATTGGAGAAATCATGTTTTTATTCCTTAGTCCGGCAGGCGATTTCGGTATTTTGAGTCTCCTGCGATAGATACACCTCCAAGCCTAAACGAAGGAATTGCTCCGCCAATTGAGCTTTGGGTATTTTTCGGGCTAAAGCAATCGCCTGAATTTTTTTGTACGTCTCCTGTGAGGCCGTCGCCTCAAGGCTATTCCATTGCTGAAATTTCATAATGCCATTATATGACTACAAGTGTAGTCACGTCAAGCATAAAATCAAATAAATTGAAATATTGGAAAAACAAGGATTTACTCCCTGTTTTTTACTCTGATTTTAGCGTACTATACGGACAGGATTAATATATGCCAAAACGGAAAGATAATTTTAAGAATACCGAGACTATCAGGATCCGCCTTTCTTCTGATTTAAAGAATTTGTGCAATGAAGCCCGAATGTCCGGGGCTCACAGCCGTATGTCCGAATCAGCATTTGTAGGATACCTCATAGAAATTGGTCTCAAAAAGTACGAAAAATCCATACTGCCTTTGGAAAAAGGAGAGGATGAAATACCGCGTAAAGGCGCACGGCGGTAAAGCCGTTTTTTCCAGAAGTGGGGGTAGGACGGGATCGCCGAACCCGTTTGTTTGAACAGGAGGCGCGGGCTTTCTGAAAAAGACCGCGTCTTGAAATCCGCATACAACGGGTGAGGAAGCCCGGCCGCAGGGGGAGCCGCGTCTTTGTCTCAAACACTTTATGCTCACCCCGCGCTTCCGCGCCCCGGCAACGGGGCGCGGTGATTACCGGCGCTTCCCCTCCTTAAGTCCGAAAACGCCTCTTTTACTTCGCCTTTTTCCCCGCGCTTTTCTTTTTTCCTGACGCCTTATCCGCCGGGGAAGTCTTTCCAGCCGGTTTCCCAGCGGCCTTCTTCGCGGCGGCCTTTTTCTCCGCCGGAGCCGCGGCCTTTTTCCCAACAGGCTTTTTCACAGGCGCCTTCTTCTCCACCGCCCCGGCAGCCGGAACCTTTACCGTCCCCCGCTCAAGAATAATAGTCTTCGACGGCTGGTCAGCAACCTCCGCCGGGCCATAGTACTGAATCGCGCCAGGATACAGATACCGGGTTTCCCGCGCCCACAGATCCCGCTTCGCCGCGAAAGCCTTAAACGGCCTGCCCTTCAAATCCACCAAAGCCTTTTTAATAACAGGCTTTTTACTGCCATGCCGCTGCTCAAGATTCATCATCATAGTCAAAGGAATCCCCCCCGGCGCCCAGTCCTTCGCCGGATGCGCCAGATTGCGCACCGCGGAAATGTAGCCGGTAAGGCCGCCGGCAATAAGCAAAAAAGCCGTATACCCCAGACTATAACAGTAGTCTGCGTCAAAGTTGGAAGGAAAAGCGCTGCGGCCCTCGTAACCCAGAAAATGACTCAAGGTTGTATAGGAACCCTTAAACACCCCGGCGTCCTTCATCTCCTTTATCTTCGCCTCAGTCATCGCCGTCAAAAGCTGCTCCGTCTCAATCCGGGACACCTGAACATTACCATGAGGATCGCGATCCATAATAAGCTGACGCTTGATCCCATGAGGCAAACCGGAAAACACCTCGCGGGATTCCGCCTCCAGATTTTCCGTCACAAAACGGATCTGCTCATCCAGCGACGGAAGAACCGCGAAGGTCGAAGCCTGGTGAGCCAGAAGATCGCTCAACGCCGAAATAAGTTTCTTCATCTCAGGAATAAACTCCACAAGACCTTCCGGCACAAGAACAATCCCGAAATTCAAACCCCGCGAAGCTCTCTGGGCAATAACGGCGCAAATATTTTCGACAATACGCGCAAGCGTCTGCGCCTTTTCCTCCACCTCCTCCGAAATAAGAGCCACATTCGGCTGCGTCTGCAAAGCGCACTCAAGACAAATATGACTCGCCGCCCGACCCATCAGCTTAATAAAATGCCAGTACTTCCGCGCGGAATTCGCGTCACGCGCAATATTACCAATAAGCTCGGAATACGTCTTAACCGCCGTATCAAAACCAAAAGAACTCTCGATATACTCATTCTTTAAATCCCCATCGATAGTCTTCGGAACACCAATAACCTGAATATCCGAACCCCGCGACGTAAAATATTCCGCCAGAAGAGCCGCGTTCGTATTCGAATCATCACCACCAATAATAACCACCGCCCGCAAATCCCTGTCCCGCGCGTTCTTCAACGCCAAAGCAAACTGATCCGGCGTCTCGATCTTCGTCCGCCCCGACCCAATAATATCGAACCCCCCCGTATTCCGGTACTGATCAATCACCTTCGGCGTAATCTCCAACGCCGTGTTCTTCAACAAACCCGCCGGCCCGCCAAGAAAACCAAAAAGCTTTGAACCCTGATTCCCCTTCTTTAACCCATCAAGCAGCCCGGCAATAACATTATGCCCCCCCGGCGCCTGCCCCCCCGACAGAATAACACCCACATTAATCTTCTTCAGCGCATCAGGATTCCTGCCACCACGAAAACCCGCAATCGGCTTCCCATACGTATGCGGAAAAATCCTTTTCAGCTCCTCCTGGTCACCCAGCGACTCAGTCGGCGCCCCCAGACTCATCTGAATAGCGGCAACAGGCTTCAACAAAACCGGCGGCAGCTTCGGCTTATACGCATAACGCGCCATCTGCAATGCGGAAATCTCCATACGAATCTCCTTGCAAAAAAATTTCGATATATAGAAGTTTACATCGCTCAGGCGGAAAATTACAAGAGGCATAACACGAAGGAATTTGGGCGCATTTTTGGCGCTTCGCGCCAAAAACCGGGCTTTCCGCTACAAGTCCTCGGATTTGCCAATGCAAATCCTGTGGGCTTTCCGCTGCAATCCCTTGCGCGAGCCCAGCGGCTAACACGGGCCGGTAAACCAGGAAAAAACCACGCCACAATCAATTGCGCATAACCAATACATCAGGCGAAAGCGGCGTTTGATCTGAAACGAAAAAGTCTGATATACTTTCTTCAAAAGGAGAAACTATGAACTACTGGATGTTATACAGCCTCGAAGCCGCGTATCCCGAACTGGTGGACAGAAAAGGCCCGTATCATTTTTATCACCCGCTCTATCATGCCGATGAATCCTTACGGGAACACATTGAAAACCTGAAAGACGAAGAGAAGCGGCTCAAATACCAGGTACCGCCGCCCCTGCACTACGAGATAAGCATCGATCCCGCCTATGACGACCATTTTGACGCGCCCTACTATCACAGCGAATCCCTTATGCGTGATGATCTTATTGAAGCCATCCTATCCGCCGGAGCTGGCAACATCGAAACCTTTGAAACCATTGTTACCGATACCCGAAGCGGGCGGCAGTTCACCAATTATAAGTATGTCCACATCATTGGAGAAGCGGATATTCTTGATGAAACCGTAATCAACCGGGATGCTGGAAGCAGGGACATTTCCTCGACAAAAACTCTGGGCGGTCTGCATATTGCCCGTTTGAAAGGGTACCACCAGATCGTGATTGACCGCGCTATCCGGGAAGCCATAGAAAAACGCGGCATAGAAAACATCCGCTACCAAAAACGCTACAGCCTGTTTGATGAAGACGAAAATTTTGACGATTAAATAGACGTGTTTGATAACCGGGAGGTTATCAAACACGTCTACTATTTCATTTACTTATTTGACTTCCGCGACTTCGCGGTTAGATTTTTTTCCTGATTTGTACAATAGGATTTTCTATTTTGTTTTCTATAGTTGTATTATATTTTTTACTCTCTATTTTTAGAATAATTTCTTTTAGAGAAAGGTTTTTATTCTTTTCATAAAAATCGTTTTTTATATCCCATGTTTCTTTTAACGCATTTTCCAAAAAATTATTCATCATCATATTGTACCTCCAGTGGATTAGCTAACCGAAATGGATAATTATACCCATGTATCTTATTTACAATTAATATTTTGTGCACGTTTTTGTATGTCATTAACCAGCTTTTTCATATATTACTTTTCCTGTCTTTTCAATTTCGTCGATAAAATAATTGCCATATTCTTTTATTTTTTTCAATTCTTCTTTTGAATACACTAAAATATCAAGCGCTTTCCTGTAATTTATTTCGCGTACCAGTTTCCGTATATATAATTTTTTGTTTTGCCTTTCCTCATAAGTTTTTGAAACATCATTATTATCCAATATTACCATTAAATCAATATCGCTATTTTCTGTTTCATTGCCAGCGGCATAGGAACCAAATAAAATAATTTTATACGGGTCGCAAGCCTTGAGACTGGTAATCAAATCGGTTAAGATACCAGTAATTTCCATAAAGTCCATACTATACTATTTCTACCCGCTTTTCAAGGGCAAAGAAAGATAGAAAACAAGCATATCCGCTGGAAGCGGCGGTATGCTCGCGTTGCGGGCCGTGCCCCGCAAACAGCGGCATGGAACCAGGTCACGAAAATTGCCTGTGGCAATTTTCGTGCGTATAACGCTGGCTGCGCAAGGGATTGTAGCGGAAAGCCCACAGGATTTGCATAGGCAAATCCGAGGACTTGGAGCGGAAAGCCCGGTCGCCGCGCCGCGGCGATGCGCCCAATCTGAGTAACATCCGCGCAAGGCTCTTCACAATCCTTTCAAAACCTGATACATATTGCGCATGAAAGAAATCAGGGCTGAATGGAAGGGCCGGGTTTTTGCGGCCTTAAAGGATATGGCCGCGAAACGGAATGTGGAGATTGCGCCTGACGCGGTTGTTCTCGAACGGCCTCCGCGCCCGGAGCTTGGCGATATCGCGATACCTGTGTTTCCTTTTGCGAAAATCTTCAAGGCGGCGCCTTTGAAAATCGCGGAGGAACTCGCGGCTGCTTTGGAGGCGGATCCCGGCGGGAAGCCTGCCCGTTTTGTTCCTGCCGGCCCTTACCTGAACATCCATCTCCCCCGCAGCGGGGCAATGAAAAAAATTCTGGACAAAATCCTGGCGGACGAAGATACCTGCGGGCATTCGGATATTCTATCGGGCCGAAAAATCATGATAGAGTTCTCCAGCCCTAACACAAACAACCCGCTGCACCTTGGGCACCTGCGGAACGCCGCCCTGGGGGAAAGCCTGGCTCGTATCCTGAAAAGCTCAGGGGCGCAGGTTCGCTGTGTTGACCTCATCAACGACCGCGGCATCCACATTTGCAAATCCATGCTGGCCTACCGCAAGGCGGGCGGGGATAGCAGCCCGCA
>JAISAF010000494.1 GCA_031266855.1 Spirochaetales bacterium | reverse complement strand
TTTTTCTTGTATTCTTTGTATTAATATTCATGATGTTTGAATTAGCTATTTGAATTTGCCCCCATCCCAATGCGCCCAGTGTTAAACATGACCAATCAAGATATTCTATTGGTACAAATGTACAATTATCGAATACGAGTCTGTCACCTTCTATTTTGTATGAAACCAGCAGGAGTACAAAATAATTTTTATTCTCGCCATAAAACCTGGCCAACCGTTCAACTGAAGTAAGATTTGGCATATTGAAATTAGTATTAAGATTATGTGTTTTGATGTCAACAACATAATAATTTTCAGTTACATCTTCAAAGGCTAAATCAGCCATTGACCTTCTTGCGAATGACGTATTTATTTTTGAAACCAATTCCTGCGGAAGACATTTAGAAATATTCTTTTCCAAAAATCCTTGAACGGCATCTCCTACAGCCCTGGGACTATTTACAGTATTATAATTCATTAATTGATTGCCGTTTAATAATGTAACAACGGTATTTTCGATTGTTTTTCTGGTCTCTGGTATGAATAATTCACTTCCCGTCACCATCATAACACCTCTTCAAACAATATTGTTTTTTGCCCGCTTGTTCCGTTTTGCATAATCTTTTTGTTTTCCTTCATTTGTAAATTCAGCGTATTTCTCTCCCAGAAAACCCCGCTTGAATATCCTTGAATGGTACTATCATCCTCTGCCAATAACAGCCGCTTTTCTGCCCAATAGCAATACTCTTCATTAATTTCAATACCTGCATACCTGCGATTTAATTTTTTTGCCACAACAGATGTTGTTCCGGAACCTAAGAATGGGTCTAATACCATTCCATTTTCAGGGCAACTTGCTAATAGTAGTTTAGCAATTAACTTTTCTGGCTTTTGGGTAGGATGATCCGTATTTTCCGGCATAGACCAATACGGTATAGAAATATCGTCCCAAAAATTACTTGGACATGTCAGTCGAAAATTACCGTCAACTGTTTCTTCCCAGTCTTTTGGTTTGCCATTTTCTCTATACGGCGCAATTACCTTGCGTTTTTGTTTTACAGCCTCTACATTAAAATAATATTCTTCTCCTTTTGTCCCAAACCAAATATCCTCCGTCGCATTTTTCCAGTTTGCTTTTGCGCCTCTGCCTTTTTCTCTCTGCCATATTATTCTGTTCCGAATTATGGTAAAATCGCGCATAATTTGATATAGGCAAAATGTACTTTTCCAGTCTCCGCAAATATATACGGAACCAGCCGGTTTTAACGTTTTTATAATTTTTGGGAACCAGCTTTTCAGGTAGTCTAAATATACCTCATCATTTGTTTTTGAGAATTTTAAGCCGTTAAAATCCTTGTCCAGATTATATGGCGGATCGATTATTAATAAATCAACAAATCCCGCAGGCAATAAATCTATAATCTCAAACAGATTTCCGCATATTGTTTTATTTGTCATGTGATCCGTGGCTATTTCCTCTTTATTATTAGGAAAAAATAGCCTTTTTTTAAGAGTATTCCGTTCATTCTCTGAAATAGTTAAAGTCCTGTTTCTGGGAGCCCGTTCTTTTTCCATAAAATCCTCAAAGTGTATAATTTTTTATACCATACAATACATTTTGATCTTTGTCAATAAACCTTCATGAGTATTTCGCATAACGTTCCGGGTGTTTACGGTGTTTTGGCGATCCGGATACGGGCTTTGCGAAGCAAAGACGGGGGGATACCAGCCGGGCCTGCGATTTTGCGGAAGCAAAATCGCGGGGGTTGCCGCCCGCGCAATGGGATTGCAGCGGAAAGCCCGCAGGAAGCGCATTGGCGCTTCCGAGGACTTGGAGCGGAAAGCCCGGTTTTTTTGGGCGGGCGCAGCCCGCCCAAAAAAATGCGCCCGAAGACTACTCTACATCCCCATCAGGCGGGGGGCCAGAAGCGCGATTCCTGGTATAAAGGCGATAAGCACAAGGGAAAGTATGAGCATTAGATAGAACGGCGCGGAGGCTTTTATGAGCCGTGCCATGGGGATGCCGGATATTGAGGCTATGCTGAAAATGCACACTCCGTAGGGCGGCGTGGTTAGCCCGACGGCAAATCCTGTTACCATGAGAATAATAAAGTGGCTGGGGTCCATTCCCATTTTCAGCGCCGCGGGCAGGAACAGCGGGGTAAAAATAAGACAGGCGGGGGAGGCGTCTATGGTCATGCCGATAAGAAGCAGGATAATACAGGTAAGAACGAGAAAGCCGGCTTTTCCTCCGGGAACAGCCAGAAGGAGGTTGACCAGTATCTGCGGTATGTTCTCCATCGCGATAATAAAGTTCATGATGGCGCTGGATGTGGCGATGAGCAGGATGGCGCTGGTGAGGCCCGCTGTTTTTACGAGGCAGATCATGATGTCGCGTAGCGAGAGTTTCCTGAAAATGACGGCGTCAACGATAAGGATGTAAAACACCGCGACGCCCGCGCCTTCGGTGGGTGTTACGATACCGGAGAAAATGGTTCCCAGAATGATAAGCGGCGCGATAAGCGCGGTCCAGCAGGACTGTGTTTTTTGAAGGATGTTTTTTATCGAAAACGGATGCTTTTTCCCGTAGCCGCGTTTTTTGCAGATGAGGTGGTTGGGAATAAGCAGCAGCAGTGTTACCAGAACGCCGGGGGCAAGCCCCGCGGCAAGGGCGCGCGAGACGGACTGCTGTGTTGAGGCGGCGGCAAGGACTATGAGGATACTGGGCGGGATGATAACCGAAAGGCAGGATGAGGTAAGGGTAATCGCGCCGGAGTAGTCCTCGCTGTAGCCTTCGTCCTTCATACGGGGAATCAGGATTGTACCGAATGTGGCTGTGTCCGCGAGGGAGGATCCGGAGATGCCTCCGAAAATCATGCTTCCCACAACGTTGACCGCGCCCAGGCCGCCCGTGAGCCAGCCCACAAAGGCGGTGCAGAAGTCAATCAGTTTGCGGCCTATGGTTCCGCGTTCCATAAGGTTTCCCACGAGAATAAACAAAGGGACTGCCAGCATGGTAAAGGAGGAGGCGGCCTCCGCGAAAAGCTGGGGAATCATCGTCAGGTTCGGCACGGGCCTGAAAAAGAGAATAACCAGGGCGGAGGACAGCCCCAGGGCAACCGCGATGGGAACGCCCAGGATGAACAGAACGGCGGCGCCCATTATTAAGGAAATTGTCATGTGGGGCATTACGCGCCTCCTTTTTCGCCGCCGGCCGGCGCTGAAAAGGACTGCTCAATGGGGATCGGCAGCCTGCCCGTGCCAAACTTCCAGGCCTGAACAAGAAGGCGGAGTGTTCCGATGAGGCAGCCCAGGAGCATGGGAATCCGCACATAGAATTTGTTCCATTGCAGGCCGGTCGTAACCGTATTGTGATTTTTATAAAAATCCATAAGCTGTACAAGAATGACCGAGATGAGCACAAGAAAGAACGCGAAGATGATATTCCCGAAGATGTACAGATATTTACGGGCCTTCGGCGGCATCTTCAAAAGTACCAGATCAAAACGCACGTGCGAATTGCTTAATGTCGCGGGCCCTACGGACATCCAGATAAGAGCGGCTAACAGCATTTCGCCTACCTCCACAGTCCAGAAAATGGCGTTTCCCGGAGTAAGGCGGCTAACTACCTGCAAAGTAACATCAACGAAAATACATAGAAGAATGAGGGCCGCGATAATTTCGTCGATTCGGAAAGAAGGGTGTGTCTTTGTTTTTTCCATATATGCCTCCCTATATATGCCTCTCTATAGGCATTGCAAAACCCGCGTAATTCAAATGGGTTTTGTTAAAATTTTTTAGAACCTGTTCAACATTTTTATAATTATCAGAATTTGTTTGGGCGCATTTTTTGCGGCTAACGCCGCAAAAAACCGGGCTTTCCGGGACTCCGCTATCGCTCCGGCCCCAGCGCTCCGCGCTGTGGCTGCTTCGCATCCCTCCAATCCCTTGCGCAGCGGCAGCCCTCCGCCCGGCGCAGGCTCTGCCTGCGCCGGATTAGCCGCAAGCGTCCACGCTTGCGGCTTTAGAACCAACCGACGGGATTATGTATGCAAAGCATTGCCAATTTCGCGGCCAACACATGCGGTTTTAGAGCTTCTCCCCGGAAGCTGTTCGCAAACCGAAGGTTACGGACAACTCTATTTTTTTTCCATAACCGCGGCAACAGCATCATGACAGGCTTTCCAGTCTTCGGGGGAATATTTCGCCTGTAGAGCCTTATAAAAACCAGCAAGTTTGTCCTGAAAAGCTTTTTTGTCCGCGTTAGGCGTTTCGTAGAACTCCACACCCGCTTCTTTCATCGCGTCCATGGCAACCCTGTAGTATTCGGTATCCTCCCGCACGTTGGTCTCGGCAAAGGTTTTACCCGCATCCATGAAAACCTTCTGGTCTTCGGGCGTGGCGCTGTAGTAGAAATGCCTGTTCATGAACAGGAAGGAAGCGTCCGCGATATAGTTAATAATCGTAAAGCACTTAGCGACTTCGTGAGTTTTGAAATCGTACTGGGTCTGCACGGAGTTGTCTTCGCCATTAACCGTACCCAACTGAATAGCCGAGTAGATTTCGCTCGAAGAAAGCGGCACCGGCTTAGCGCCAAGAGCCTCAAAGATGGACACATAGAACTGGTTCATGGGAACACGGAACTTCATGCCATTCATGTCCTGCGGCAGTTTGATAATGCGCTGGTTGTTATTAAGCTGGCGCATAGGCCGGGGCGCGCTGGAAAGAATAACAAGATTGCTCTTCTCGAACTGCCCCATCCATTTTTTCCAGACAGGAACATCGGAAGCCAGAAAGCGCGCCACATGCGGAACATCCTGAAAAAGAAAAGGCTCGTTTAGAATAGACACATCCTGGTTGTAAGCGGCAAGAACCGTCAGCGATTCAACGCCAGCCTGGATTGTCCCGGCCTGAATCATTTCCATCATAACCTGATAGTTGCCCTGGGCAAGCGTAGCGTTGGCATACACCCGTACCGCATAACGCCCCTGAGTGCCTTCCTCCACCTGCCTGGCCCAGGCCAGTGAAGCTTTCTGCCAGGGATGATCCGCGGAACTGGTCTGGTTCAGAGAGATTGTCTGTGCGCCTCCGGCAGCGCCCGTACAGGCGGACAATACGCCCCACAGTACAAGCAGACACAGCCCCATCGCGGGAATTTTTTTCATAAGATTCCTCCATACATTATTTCATTAGGGAAAACCATATCCCCAAATATAATATACGGAAAAATCCGTGGCCCCGGTATTTACTGTCTGTGATATAAAAAAGGCTCAAAAATGTCAAAAATGGCGCGTTTTTCGCGGCTATCGCCGCAAAAAACCAGACTTTCCGCTGCAAGTCCTCGGAAGCGCCAATGCGCTTCCTGTGGGCTTTCCGCTGCAATGCGCCCGAAGACGGTCGCTTTCCGATAGGTTTGGTTTTTTGTGGGCGCTATCGCGCCCCCGGAATCCCTCGCGCGCGCGGCAGCACAAGACACGGCCCGGCATTTGCCGGGGCGCGGAATTGCCTTCGGCATTTCCGCTGCTCTACCCAGGCGGTCGCAATTTTGCCGGGGCAAAATTGCGTGCTTTGCCACCAAGTTTTTTTGCGGTCTGCCGCAAAAAAACACGTCTTTATCACCAACCGGCTCACCGCCACCACGCTTTTAGCCATCCGTTACGCGTGCAGCCTTAAAACCAGACTACGGAATTGCCGCTGGAGCGGCGCCAGGGATAGAAGTGGAAATCCTTTTTTACCGCGAAGCGGTAAAAAAGATTGGAACGGATAGCCCGGTTTTTTTGCCCGGCCGCGGGCAAAAAAAGGCGCCCAAATTATTCCGTACGGGAAATTATAAATCCGCGGGAGTTTTCCGGGTTTTCTGAACATGGGCCGGGCGTACTTGACAGCGGGAAGCGCTTTGTCTAGGATAACCGAATATGAGTTCGACGACGCGAATCCTCACACTGAGGGAGAGGCTTGGGAGTTTGTCTGACGGCTCTCTGAAAACTCTGGCAAAACAGGAAGGGATTGAGGTTCCTGCCGATGTGGAAAGGATTCTTCTTATCGATTTGCTTCTGGAATTTCTGGAAGATAAATTCGAGGAACTTGATTCGCAGGATAATGATTCGGTACGGCTTCAAAGGAAAAAATACGATATTTCCTATTTCGAGGAATTTGAAGAGGGCGGCGCGGGGGCTTTTCCGTTTCCTGAGCGCTACAACGATATGCGGATTGTCCTTATGCTGCGGGACCCGTTCTGGGCTTTTGTGTACTGGGACATCAGGGGCGGGACGCTGAAATCGGTTAAGAAGGAGCATGATGCGGACAATGTCGTTTTGCGCGTTCTGCGGGTGAAAAAGCCAAAGCCGGGCCGCGGGTATCCGCTTCCGGTTGTTCTTGATTCCTTTGATATTCCTATTGATCCGGGTGATTCCAGCCGCTATATTACAATTCCACAGCAGAACGCGTTTTACTGCGTCGCTTTGGTTTTGCAGGGGAAAACCTGGGAGAAGCCGCTTACCAGATCGAATGTTGTCTGTGTTCCGGACGCGAAATCCCTGGAGGCTCTTTTGCGGGACGATATGATCGCTTTGTCCGAGGCTCAGGAACTCGATGTGGCGCAGCCGGAGGAAGCGGCGGCGGCGGAGCCGCTGCAATCCATCCCTCAAAGAATCAGTTCTCCGAAAACAGAGCAGTTTCTTGAGCGCGGCGGGGCAAAGTAAGGAGGCGGTAATTTATGGAAAAAGGATACCTCTCTTTCGTTCTGCATGCGCATCTGCCGTTTGTGCGGCATCCTGAAAACGACAATTTTCTGGAAGAATTGTGGCTGTATGAGGCCATTTCCGAAACCTACCTGCCGCTTTTGCGTGTTTTTACCAGACTGGAAAACGACGGTATTCCTTTTAAGTTTACTCTTTCAGTTTCGCCGACGCTGGTGGCGATGCTTGAGGATGAACTCTTGCAGGATCGCTATGTGCGGCATCTTGATAAACTTCTTGAGCTTGCCGCCAGGGAAATACGGCGCACGGAAGGCGACCCGCGCTTTCATCCCCTGGCGCTGATGTACCGCGATATGTATGAGGCCGCCAGAAGGGATTTTGCTGGAACCTATGGGAAGAAAATCCTGCGCGGTTTCATGTTTTTTATGCAGAAAGGGCATCTGGAAATTATTACCACGGCGGCGACGCACGCGTTTCTGCCTTTGTATGAAATGTACCCGGAAAATATCCGTACCCAGGTTCAGACCGCCGTGCAGTCGCACTGCCGGGTGTTTGGCAAAACGCCGAAAGGTTTTTTTCTGCCGGAGCTGGGCTACTATCCGGGGCTGGAAAACATCCTGAAGGAAGCGGGGCTGAACTACTTTTTTGTCGCCGCTCCGGCCGTTCTTTTTATTTCCGAAAGCCCCCAGCGCGGCGCGTATGCTCCGCTATGCTGTCCCAACGGGCTTGCGGCTTTCGGACGGGATACCGCTTCGGCGCACGCCCTGTGGTCGGACAGCGCGGGATATCCGGGGGATTTTTCCTACCGGGATTTTTACCGCGATATAGGATTCGACCTGCCGCCGGATTATGTTTCGCCTTACCTGCGCTCGGAACGGGGCGCTACGGGTTTTAAGTACTATGCCATAACCGGGCAGACCGATCAGAAAATCCCCTACGATATAGCCGCCGCGAAGAAAAAGATTGCCGAGCATGCTGATAATTTTATTTACAACAGGCTTTTGCAAATACAGAAACTGAATGGGAAACTGGATCGGCCGCCTGTCTTTGTGTCGCCCTATGACGCGGAGCTGTTCGGGCACTGGTGGTTTGAAGGCCCTGAATGGATTGAGACTTTGTGCCGGAAACTTGCCGGCGGCGGGGAACTGCGGATGATTTTTCCCCAGGAATACCTTTCGGAGTATCCGTCCAGCCAGGTGGCCCAGCCTGTTTTTTCAAGCTGGGGGAACAAGGGGTATTCGGAAGTCTGGCTGGATGGTTCAAACGACTGGATTTATCGCCATATCCACAAGGCGATTGAACGCATGGGCGAACTTGTGCGGCGCTATCCCGATGAAAAAGGCTTGAAGGAACGGGCTTTGAATCACGCGGCGCGGGAAGTGCTTTTAAGCCAGGCTTCGGACTGGCCTTTTATTATGCACGCGGGTACAGTCGTGCCCTACGCGGTAAAACGCATCAGGGAGCATCTTGCGAACTTTACCCGGATTTACGATTCGTTAAGCTCTGGCACGGTAAGTACGGAATGGCTAACCTCCCTCGAAAAACGGAACAATATTTTTCCCGAAATGGATTACCGGATTTTCCGGGAATAAACTTTCAGAATTTTTTAACCGCGAAGCCGGAGAATTTGGGCGCATTTTTCCATTCCGCGCACGGAATGGAAAAACCGGGCTTTCCGCTCCAAGTCCTCGGAAAGCGCCCATGCGCTTCCTGCGGGCTTTCCGCTGCAATGCGCCCGAAGGCGGTCGCTTTCCGATAGGTATGGATTGTAGCGGGCGCTATCGCGCCCCCGGAATCCCTTGCGCGCGCACCAGCGGCGGGTCGCGGCCCTGTGATTGCTTCGCTTTCACTGGGCCGCTTTTGCTGGACGCGTTTTTTTGCTTCGAAAAAATCCGCGGGGCTAACCTGCCCGGCGCCAGCCGCAGGCTGGCGCATACAACCAGCCCGCGGAATTGCCCGTGGCAATTGTGTGCGTAGAACCCGGCGGCCGCAATTTTGTCGGGACAAAATTTCGTGGTTTGCCACCAGGCACAGCGCGTTACGCGCTGTGCACGTCTTTATCACCTACCGGCTGCCGGCGCCACGCTAACAATAAACACTTACGCTTGCAGGTTTGCCGCCAGGCGGGCCGCGTTCTTAATTGCCTCACGGCAATTAAGGACGTGCGTATAACAGGCCGGGGGCGTTGCGGGGGTGTCCCCCGCAGAGGGGGTAGGCCGGGACCGTGGCCCGGCCGCAGGGGGAGACTTCCCCCACATGTGGCTTTTTATACTTGCCCCGTGCCTTACCACGTATAAATAAAAAAAGACCGCCCTAGTGGACGGCCTTTTTTTTGTCTCCCCCGGCATGACTCGAACATGCGACCCGGTGATTAACAGTCACCTGCTCTACCGGCTGAGCTACAGGGGAATGTCGCTGTAATGCTGGGGAGAATCTACTCTACTTTTTTTTTTTTGTCAAGCAGTTGTGTGGTTATTTTGAAAATAGCGTTGACTATATTCCAGCGAAATGCTATAGTCGGGATAGGTTCCATATTATAGATGTTGAGGAGGCCGATTGTCTTCAAAAGAATTACGGATCAATGAACAGATCCGGGTTGGCGAAGTGCGTCTGATCGACGAGGAAGGAAAGCAGCTTGGGGTTGTTCCTATTGCCGAGGCTTTGAATCTGGCGCGGGAGGCGGGGACTGATCTTGTTGAGATAGCTCCGCAGGCTGTTCCGCCGGTGTGTAAGGTTCTTGATTATGGGAAGTACAGGTTTGAGCTGGAAAAAAAGGGCCGGGAGTCAAAGAAGAAGCAGAAACTCATCAAGATGAAGGAAATCAGGATGCAGCCGAAAATCGAGGAGCACGACCTTCAGTTCAAAAGCAAGCATTGCAGGGAATTTCTTGATGAGGGCAATAAGGTAAAGGTGACGATACGTTTCCGGGGCCGGGAGCTTGCTCATACGGAGCGGGGAAAGGTCGTTCTGGAAAAGTTTCTGGCTTTGCTGGAAGATGCTTTTATTCTGGAAAAGGAACCCGCGATGGAAGGCCGGTTTATGTCGATGGTAATAGGCCCGAAAGGGAAAAAATAGTAATTTGAAGAGCGAGAGGTTAAAAAATTTATGCCTAAGATGAAGACCCGCAGAGCGGCCGCCAAGAGGTATTCCCTGACCGGCGGCGGAAAGGTAAAATACAAGAAACAGGGATTGCGTCATATCCTTACGAAAAAGGCCGCGAAGAGAAAACGTCATCTGCGTCATGGCGGGATACTCAATGCCGCGGAAGAGGCCCGCGCCAAGCGGCTGCTGCCCTATGGTTGAAAAGCCTGTGGCTTAAAGATCAATCAGGGACAGGAAACAGCGGATATTCACGAAAGTAAAAAAACAGAAGGAGCATATAGATGCCAAGAGCAGTAGATGGAACCCGGCGGAAAGACCGGAGAAAAAAAATACTTGATCGCGCGAAGGGGTACTGGGGTAAGCGGAGTAAGCTGTTCCGTACGGCAAAAGACCAGGTGATGAAATCCCTGCGTTACGCGTACCGTGACCGCCGTAACAAAAAGCGGGATTTCCGGGCTTTGTGGATTGCCCGTATTTCAGCGGCCTGCCGGGCCGAGGGAATGACGTATTCGCGGTTTATGGGGGGGCTTATCCGGGCAAATATTGTGTTGAACCGCAAGGCTTTGTCCAATCTGGCTATAGAGGACGCGGCTGCTTTTAAGGCTTTGGTTGAAAAGTCCAGACAGGCTGTGGGCGCCTGATAATATGGTTAGCCTGGAACAGATAAAGGACCTTGAGGCAAAGGTTCAGAACACGGTTGCGTATATTACAAAACTGAAGCAGGAGAATTCTCTTCTGCAAAAAAACCTTGAAAAATACCGTAAAAGGATCGACGAGCTTGAGGTTCTGATAAACGAATATAAAGAGGACCAGACCGCGATAGAGGAAGGGATCAAAAACGCCCTCCTCCATCTGGATAAGCTGGAGGATTCCATCGCGAAGCCGCCGGTGGCGGGGAAAGCCGCGGCGGCTGTTCCCCGTGCGGATGCGGATGATGTTCCTGTGCTCGCTTCGGCTATTGAAGTTGACGATATTGAGGGGGATCCTGTGGGCGCTTCCCTGGAGGCGGAAGAAGATGATGAGGCGGGGGAAGAGGCGAAAGCCCCGGGCGAGCTGGATATTTTTTAGTATAGAATAGACTGGTAGCGATAATCTTTCGCTTATCATAAGTTATCGCTACTGGTCTGATGGAATTTGCGTGGAAATGGCGGCGAATTTCCGTTATTTTTATAGTGAAGCTGTGGGGTTTTCCGGGCAGCTTTAATTTTTTTAATCGGGAGAAAACATTCTGCCGGATCGACCTGAAACAAAAATTGACATTCTGGGAACCTCGTTTTCGGTTCATACCGATGAGGAGCCGGAATATCTGGGCCGGATCATCGAATACTACCGGGAAAAAACCGAGGAGATTCGCCGCACGGCGCCATCTGCGGATGCTTTGAAGTCCGCGATCCTGGCTGGTATTATACTTGCCGATGAATTGTTCAAACTGAAAGATAATCCTCCTCCGGTGGTGCTTCCTGACGCGCAGGAGACAGCCCGGATTACCGAAAAACTGATACGGCAGTTGTCCGACGCCTTAGACGAGCGGGATCCGGACTATGGGCTGGTCGGGAGTGAACCGGGGGAAGAATTGTAGCGCGAAAGCGGCGCGCTTTGCGTAAAAGTAACGGGGATACATGTTTACTATTTCTTTAGTGGTAAAACTAATATGAATGTACGCGCATGTATAGCGGTAATACTTCTTATTTCCGCGATTGGGTGTAATTCTTTTACTCCGTATCAGGCTGGCGGTGATAAGCCGGAAGATGCCGGTTCCCCGTCTGATGCTACATTTACGGCGCGTGATTATAATAACGCTGGAACCAAATTTTATGTATCCGGTCAGTATAAACAAGCTCTTGAGTATTTTACCAGGGCGCTTGATCTTGATCCGGAATTCGCACTTGCTTACAATAACCGCGGCGCTCTTTACGCCAATATATTCGAAGAATATGAAAAAGCATTTGATGATTTTTCGAAGGCCATTGAATCCGATCCGGATTATGCGAAAGCCTATCATGGGCGCGGCGGTATGTATTCCAACTTTGGAAAATATCAGCAGGCAATTGATGATTTTTCGCGGGCCATTGAAATTGATTCCCGCTATGCCGAGGCCTATAATTCCCGAGGGGTCGTATTCTATGATTTGGACAGGTACAAAGAAGCTTTTGACGACTACACCCAAGCGATTGAACTTGAACCGGACTTTTCTGAGGCATATAACAACCGTGGCATTATAAATGAAAAGCTTGAAAAATGGCAGGATGCCGTGAACGATTATACAAAAGCACTAAAACTAAATCCTTCTTACGCAGAGGTATATAACAATCGTGGACTCCTGTATTCTAGTCTTGGAAAATTTCAGGAAGCGGTTAGAGATTATAATCAGGCGATTCAATTAGATTCAGCCTATGCCGATCCTTATGGAAATTGCAGTATTGCACTTTACGAGTTGGGCAAATATCAGGAAGCTCTTGAATATTGTACCCGTGCAATTGACCTTGATTCTACGAATTCGGGATACTATAATTCGCGGGGACATATTTATGCTCAATTAGGGAGGCTTCAGGAAGCGCTTAACGATTTTTCCCGCGCCATAGAACTTAATGAAGTATATCTTGAAGCATATAAAAACAGGGGAGCTATATATTATAATCTAAAACGGTATCAGGAGGCCCTTATTGATTATAATAAAATAATAGATATTGCCCCCGAAGACAGTGAAAACTACAGGAACCGGAGCGATATACTGCAAAAGCTATCCACGCAGACAGTTGACAGAAATCTGAAAGACGAATACCAGAAAAGGTCCCAAATGGATTTAGAAAAAACGGCAAGCCTGAAAAAGAGACAGTAGGCTTGCCTGTATGTATAAATTTATCTTCATAGTTATTTTTTATCTGATTAACTTTTCAGTATTTTCCCAACAGGTCGCATTGACGTTGAAAACAACGAAAGGGAATGAAACTCAATATGTTGACGCGGATATTACCGAACTATCGTATGTAAAAAACTATATAACCAGGATTGAGGGTTTGGATCAATTAAAACAACTTCAAAGCATTATACTTGATAAGACGGCATTTATAGAAGATTATTCTTTTCTGCGGGACGCTCATGGACTAAGAAAACTTGTTATTGTTGGCGTGGCATCTGAAATCGATCTTTCATTTATAAAATACTTACCGGATTTGGAAATGATGGTTATTTTCGGTAATATTGGAAGCGGGATTAAACTTGATCTGTCTTACAATGTCAGGCTTGAATATTTGGCTTTTTGTAATGGCTCTCTGGAATCATTTCCTGAAATTTTGAATGTTCCTAAAACACTACGCTATCTGAATCTGATTAATAACAAAATCAG